>URZJ01000121.1 GCA_900552395.1 uncultured Collinsella sp.
CCGACAGCACCTGCACCGCACGCTCACCCATCTACAGCAGCGCGGCATCAAGGCCGGCGTGGTGCTCAACCCCGCCACCCCCGTGTGCGCGCTCGAGAGCATCATCGACGTTGTCGATATGGTGCTGCTGATGAGCGTGAACCCCGGCTTTGGCGGCCAGAGCTTTATTCCCGGTACCATTGCCAAACTGCACGAGCTCAAGGCCATGTGCGAGCGCTACGGCGTGTCGCCCATGATCGAGGTCGACGGCGGCATCTCTTCCAAGAACATCGCCGAGGTCGTCAAGGCCGGCGCCAACGTGCTCGTGGCCGGTTCTGCCGTATTTAAGTCCGAAGATCCCGCTGCCGAGGTTGCGCTGCTGCAGAAGCTGGGCAACGAGGCCGCACAGGAGGCATAAACCCTTATGACCGCAGGTCAAAACCGCATACCCGTGAATCTTGACTATGCCGCCTCGACGCCCATGCGCGCCGAGGCGCTCCTTGCGCAGCGCGAGTACGACGACAGCGAGCTTGCCGGCGTCAACCCCAACTCGCTGCATTCGCTCGGCCGCAAGGCTGCCGCGCGTCTGGAGGTTGCACGTCGCGAGATCGCCCGCAGCTTTGGCGCGCGCGTCCGCCCGTCCGAGATTGTACTGACCAACGGCGGCACCGAAGCCAACCAGCTGGCGCTGCTCGGTCTTGCCGAGGGCACTCGTCAGCGCGATCGCAAGCGCGATCGTGTAATCGTTTCGGCCATCGAGCACGATTCGATTCTGGACAACCTGCCGTTGCTGCGTGCCGCCGGCTTTACCGTCGACCTGGTGCAGCCCTGCCGCATGGGCTACATTGAGCCTGCCACGCTTGTCGAGCTACTAGGCGACGACGTGGCGCTCGTGAGCATCATGGTTGCCAACAACGAGACCGGCGTGGTGCAGCCCATCCGCGAGCTTGCCGCGGCCACGCATACCGTTGGCGCCCTGTTCCACACCGATGCCATCCAGGGGTATCTGCATATTCCGCTCGATGTCACCGAGCTGGGCGTCGACGCCATGTCCGTCGCAGCCCACAAGATCGGTGGCCCCGTGGCATCCGGCGCGCTCTACCTTAAGAACCGCACGCCGCTGCGCCCGCGCATCTTTGGCGGCGGACAGGAAGCCGGACGTCGTGCCGGCACGCAAGACCTGCGCACGCAGCTCGCCTTTGCCGCTGCCGCCTCGTCTCTGACGCCCCATGTGGCTCAGGAGCGCGCGAAGCTGCAAGCCCTTTCCGACAAGCTCTACGCCACGCTTACGGCCCACCAGCGCATTCACGCCACCATGGGTGACTACGCACAAGCCGACCGTCTGCCCGGCATGGTATCGATCTACATTGACGGCATGGACTCCGAGGAACTCATCATCAAGCTCGACGCCGCCGGCTTTGAGGTGTCGGCAGGCTCGGCATGCTCGAGTGGCAGCATGGACCCGAGCCATGTTTTAAGCGCGATGGGCATCGGTCGCGAGCAGGCATTGGGCGCACTACGCATTTCCTTTGACGACCGCGTGAATCCGGACGATCTGGACGAGTTTGCCCAGACGCTGCTCTCGATCGTAGGCGCCGCATGATCGTCGCCGAGCTTGAGCGCGCGCTGCTGGCACGCTATCCCAAGACCGATGCCGAGAGTTGGGACCATGTAGGATTCTCCGTCGGCGACCCTGCCGCGGAGATTACCGGTGTTGCCTGCGCACTCGATGCGACCGAAGCCAATGTGCACCGCGCCCAGGAGGCCGGCGCCAACGTGCTGCTAACGCATCATCCCATCTATATCAAGGCGCCCGAGGCGTTTTGTCCGTCGGATTCCACACGCCCCCAATGCAGCGCCGCGCTGTACGAGGCAGCTCGTTGCGGCGTGAGCATCATCTCGCTTCACACCAACCTGGACCGCTCGCACGAAGCGCGCGTTCGCCTGAGCGATTTGCTAGGCGCAAAGCCCATAAGCTCGCTGGAGCATGCGGACGAGCCTGAACTCACCGGTCTGGGCGCCCTTGCGACCCTCAACGACCCCTGCAGCCTGCGCGACCTTGCCGCCCGCGCCGCCCAGGAGTTTGGCAGCGACCCGCGCGTGTGGGGCGAGGCAGATCACCCGTGCCGCACCATCGCCATTTTGGGCGGCTCCTTAGGCGACTTTGGAGAGCTCGCCATCGCCGCGGGCGCAGATGTTATCGTGACGGGCGAGGCAGGCTACCACGTGGCACAGGACCTTGCCTTGCGCGGGCTGCCGGTGATCTTGCTCGGCCACGACCGCTCCGAGGAGCCGTTCGTTGATATATTGATGAACTCTGCAGTTGACGCCGGGGTCGACCCCCGTCATGCGATTAAAATACTGAACCCTTGCCAATGGTGGACTGTGACAAAAGGAGAGAACTTATGAGCGCCGGCGCTACGCTACTCAAGCTGCAACAGATCGATTTGGAGCTCGCCCGCAACAAGAGCGAACTTGCCAATATGCCGGAGCTCAAGGAGCTCGCTTCCAAGCGCAAGACCTATGTGAAGCTCAAGTCCGAGATGACCAAGCTCTACGCCCAGCGCAAGGATCTGGACATTGAGCTCGACGATCTCAACACCACCGAGATTCAGACCAACAACGCCATCGAGGCCGCCAAGAAGCGCCACGTGGACGGCTCCGACTACCGCGAGGTTCAGGACCTGGAGAACGAGCTCGCCACCCTGGCCAAGCGCTTGGACAAGATCGAGCACACCCGCAAGGACGTCGTCGTCGCCCATAAGGAAGCGCTTGACCGAGAGGCTCGCGCGCAGGCCATCATCGCCAAGTTCGAGGAGGGCGTGAAGGCCGATACCAAGGCTGCCCGCGCCAAGGCTGCCAATCTGCAGGCTCAGATCGATGCCGCCACCAAGGAGCGCACCGCGCTTGCCGCCACGCTGCCGACCGACGTGCTCACCGATTACGAACGTCTGCTCAAGCAGTTCCGCGGCCTGGCCGTCGAGACCATCAAGGGCAACATCCCCACGGTCTGCCACACCGCGCTGCAGGCATCGTCCATGAGTGACCTCAACCACGACGGTAGCGAGATTACGCACTGCCCGTACTGCCACCGCCTGCTGGTGCTCCCGAACAAGGAAGCTTAAACGATGGCGGCACCCAATAATTCAATGCAACTTGAGGGAAAAACGATCCTGCTGGGCATTACCGGCGGGATCGCCGCCTATAAGTCGTGCAACATCGTACGCCTGCTGCAAAAGCGCGGCGCACGTGTCAAAGTCGTTATGAGCGAGCATGCCACGGAGTTCGTGGGCCCGCTCACGTTCCGCGCGCTCACCAATGAGCCGGTCGCGGTTGGGCTATTCGACGACCCGTCTGACCCCATCCACCATATCTCGCTTGCGCAGGAGCCCGATCTGGTGGTCGTGGCGCCCGCGACGGCCAATATCATCGCCAAGATGGCCAACGGCATCGCCGACGACCTCATCTCCACCACGCTGCTTGCCACGCCGCGCCCCATCGTGATCGCACCGGCCATGAACAATGGCATGTGGAAGGCACCGGCCACACAGGCCAACATGGCCACGTTGCGCGACCGCGGCGTTCACGTGGTGGGACCCGGCAGCGGCTACCTTGCGTGCGGCGACGTGGACACGGGCCGCATGAGCGAGCCCGAGGACATCGTCGAGGCTGTCTGTGAGGTGCTCAACCCCGTGCCGCAAGACCTGACGGGCAAGCGCATCGTCATCACCGCCGGCCCCACGCACGAGCCGATCGACCCGGTGCGATTCATTGGCAACCGTTCTTCGGGCAAGATGGGCATCGCCCTGGCGGGGGAGGCCGCACGTCGCGGTGCCGCCGTCACGCTCGTGCTGGGACCGACATCGCTCGATGTTCCCCGCGGTGTGGAGTGCGTGCACGTACAGACCGCCGCTGAAATGCTCAAGGCAGCGCTGAGCGCCTTCCAGACGGCCGACGCGGCCATTTGCGCCGCCGCCGTCGCCGACTACACGCCGGCGGCCCCGGCGGACCATAAACTCAAAAAGGCCAACGAGCGCCTGGATCGCATCGAACTGGTCGAGACGGTCGATATCTTGGCTGAGCTCTCGCGCCAAAAGGGAGAGCGGTGCGTGATCGGCTTTGCAGCCGAGACCGATAACGTCGTGGAGTACGCTGAGCGTAAATTGGCCCGCAAGGGCTGCGATGCGATCATCGCCAACGATGTCTCGCGCGCCGATTCGGGCTTTGGAACCGATACCAACAAGGCTTGGATTGCAAGTGCAGCAGGGACGCAGGAACTTCCTGTGCTAACAAAACCCCAGCTCGCTGATACAATTTTGGACTTGCTCAAAAATAATTAAAAAAGTTCTTGCACAAGTCCAAAGTTTCGGGTTAATATACTCCCTGTTGCGAGCGAGAGCAGAGCAACAAACAAAAGCTTCGGGACGTGGCGCAGCTTGGTAGCGCACTTGACTGGGGGTCAAGGGGTCGTGGGTTCAAATCCCGCCAGCCCGACAACTGGACCGGATTGTTGAGAAATCAGCAATCCGGTTTTTCGTTTCCTGTCCCAACAATCAAACCAAGCGATCGAACAGCGGTAAACAACCCGCCGCACACAGCGACAAACCACATCACGGCAAGCCCCCGTATTTGTTGGCGGACCACCGTAATATATCGCTCGAATCAATCGATTGCCGCACTGTTTTTGTAAGTAATACTGAAGTAATTAGAGGAACCATGAAGAAGAGTCTGCTTGCACTGGCTTCGGGCGCGTTCATTCTCGGTGCCGCCGAGTTCGTGATGATGGGCATTCTGCCGCAGGCCGCGGCCGCCACCGGCGTGGACATCCCCACCGCAGGCCATTACATTTCCGCGTATGCGATCGGCGTGTGCTTCGGCACACTGATTCTGGTATTCGGCCGCAAGGTGCCGCCGAAGGACCTCATCATATTGTTTATGGTGATTGCCTTGGTGGGCAATCTGGCTTCCGCATTCTCCGTCAATGCCGCCATGCTGGTCGTCGCACGATTCGTCGCCGGCCTGCCGCACGGCGCATTCTTCGGCACAGCCACACTCATCGCCAAGACTCTGGCGGAGGAAGGCAAGGAGGCGCAGGCCGTATCCGTGATGGTCACCGGACAGACCGTGGCCAATATGCTCGGCGTACCGGCGGGCACCTTGATGGCCGAGTTCCTTTCCTGGCGTCTTGCCTTCGGCATTTTGGCCGCTTGGGCGGCAATGACGATTGTGCTGGCGTCGGCGTGGATTCCGTACGTTGCACCGATCAAGGACGCAGGCATCGCCGGTCAGTTCAAGTTCCTCACCCGCCGTGGCCCGTGGGTGATTTTGGCCGCCGTGTTCACCGGCAATGCCGGTGTGTTCTGCTGGTGGAGCTACGTCTCCCCTTGGCTGCAGAAAACCGGCGGATGGTCGTCTTCCCTGGTGCCGATGCTGATGATGCTTGCCGGCTTTGGTATGGTCATCGGCGGTCTGCTTGGAGGTCGTCTGACCGACCATTGGAGGCATGCCGGCGCGGCCGCAATAGGTCAGTCCATCTCCTGCCTCGGCTTGTTGCTGGTGCTTATCACTCCGGGTAATCAGCCGATGACCGCTGTACTGACGTTCTGGATCGCCATCGGATTGTTCTTTACTTCCGCTCCACAGCAATTGCTGATGACCGAAGCCGGCCAGGGCGGCGGCGAGCTGATCGCCGGCGCGGCTGTACAGGTGGCGTTTAACTTCGGCAATGCCATCGGCTCGATTGTCGGCGGCGCGATGC
>URZJ01000122.1 GCA_900552395.1 uncultured Collinsella sp.
TACGAACGGGGGCGCTTCTGGTCTGCGGAGTGTTTTCAAAAACCAAGCCCGGTCCCGGCCTGCGGTAACGTTGCTGGCGGTTCTTGGGCATCGCTTGGTGGCGGGGTTCCTTGTCTGAGTTGGACTTGGTTGGCGGGGCTACTGGTCCCGGTCGCTGTCCCGTCCCAGCATCGCCCTCAGCTTCTCAAAGCTTTCCTCGCTCAGGCAGGGCTCCATGTGGCAGCCCTCTTGCGACGCGACCTCAGCCGAAACACCCGCATCCTCCAGCAGCCCCACGAAAAAGCAGTGGCGCTCCCACATTTGACGGGCAACCTCAAGACCGCGTTCCGTCAGATGCACGTCGCGTTTGCCCATTTCGACATAGCCGTTGCTTTCCAGCGTCGCCATGGCCTTGGAAACGCTCGCCTTGGTTACGCCGAGGTACTCCGCAACGTCGATCGAGCGCACGGTGCCCTGACGTTCCGACAGAACGTAGATCGATTCGAGATAGTCTTCTCCGGATTCACGCAGGGCCATGGGCCGCCTTTCGCGATGGCTTCTAGTTAGCCTTTGGATACTTTTGCTTGATTTACTTTACCGCAAAAGTTGCCTATGTCTTACTACGTTGTCTAAAAAGTTAACCGTGTTTCACAAAACGCACGGGACGAAAACAAAGCGGGGACAAGCCCCGCAAGGAGTGCCCCCGACTGCCGGCGCAAAAGGAACGTCCCCAAGTGCCGAATCCGTAGCTATAGCAGGCCAAAGTGCTCGGCGGCGTTGTAGATGCCGTCGTCGTCTACGGCGGTCGTCACGTAGGTCGCTGCGGCCTTCACGGTATCCTGCGCGTTGCCCATGGCCACGCTCGTGCCCACGGCGGCAAACATCGACAGGTCGTTCTCGCCGTCACCAAAGGCAATCGCCTCGCTCGCGTCGATACCAAGCCGCTCGAGCGTCGCCGCCACACCCAGGTCCTTGCCGCCGTTAGCGGGAATAATGTCGCAGAACAGGTCGCACCAGCGCGTGGTGAGCGAATGCGACACGGCGTCGGTCACGATATGCTCGTCGGCCGGATCCACAAAGGCGCAAAACTGGTAGACCGGCGCGTCAAAGGCGTGCTCAAACGGCTCCTCGTGGTAGACGATTCCCGCGTTGTTGCCAGCCGTCACCACGCGCTCGGACAGGCGGTTCACAAACGAATTCTCGCCCTGCATGCACAGCGAGTCGTAGCGCCCCTCGGCCACCTGGTCCACGATCGCCGCGACGTCGTCCGGATCGATCGGGCAGCTGCGGTAAACGCCCTTGCCATCAAAGCAGTGCTGGCCCGAAAGCGTAATGTACGCATCCCAGCCCAGGTCGAACAGCCAGTCCGGCATCTGGTAGGTCGGACGGCCCGTGGCGATCACGCACGCAATTCCCTGCTCGCGAAAGCTGTCGAGCACCTGCTGCGCCGACGCCGGAATCCGGTGGGTCTTAAAGCTCAGCAGCGTACCGTCGATATCGAAAAACGCGGCTTTGATCATTCTCGCCTACTCCTCGCCCTCGAGCTTTTCGCTCGCCTCGAGCCACGCCATCTCCAGCTCGTCCATGGCAGCGTGAGCCTCGTCGATCTTTGCCTGTTGCTCGCCGAGCGCCGTGTAGTTGGTGGGATCGACCTGGGCCATTGCTGCCTCGGCCTCCTCAACGCGGACGCGCTGCGTCTCCATCTTGCGCTCGAGCGAGCTCACCTCGCGGCGAAGCTTCTGACGCTCGGCGTTGGACAGGCCATTGGGCTGACCGCTCGCCTTGGGCTTATCGGCCGTCGCAGCCGCGGCACCGGTGTCGAACGTGCCGGTCTTGGCGCTCGGTGCGCCCACGGGCTCGCCCTCGGCGGTAGCGTTGCACAGGCGCAGGTACTGGTCCACGCCGCCGGGCATATGCGTCAGGTGGCCGTCAAGCAGCGCCCACTGCTGGTCGGTCACGCGCTCCATCAAGAAGCGGTCGTGCGTCACCAGGATCAACGTGCCGGGCCAGCCGTCGAGCAGGTCCTCGACAATCGCGAGCATGTCGGTATCCAGGTCGTTGCCAGGCTCGTCCAGGATGAGCACGTTGGGCTCGTCCAGAATCGTCAGCAGCAGCGACAGGCGACGGCGCTGGCCGCCCGAAAGATCGCCGATGCGACTCCAGAGCTGCTGCGTCGTAAAGCCCAGACGCTCGCAGAGCTTCTCGGGCGAAGTCTCCTTGCCATCGATGACGTAGTACTTCTTATAGTTGCCGAGCACCTCGTGGATCGTGTCACCCATGTAGGGCTCGAGTTCCTCGAGCTGCTGCGACAGAACGCCAAAGCGCACCGTCTGGCCAATCTTCACGCGGCCGCGCGTGGGTTCAATCTTGCCCTGGATCACGTCGAGCAAGGTCGACTTACCGGCGCCGTTCTCGCCCAACAGGCCATAACGATCGCCCGCGCCGATGAGCCAGGTCACATCGGAAAGCACCTGCTTGGGCGCGCCGTCGGTATCCGCATAGCCGGCGTCCACGTCGACCACGTCGATAACCTGCTTGCCCAGACGGCTCACCGCCAGGCGCTTGAGCTCCAGCTCGTCGCGCACAGGCGGCACGTCGGCAATCAGCTCGCGAGCGGCATCCACGCGAAACTTGGGCTTGGTGGAACGCGCCTGGGCGCCGCGGCTCAGCCACGCGAGCTCCTTGCGCGCCATGTTGCGACGGCGCTCCTCGGTAACCGCGGCCATGCGATCGCGCTCCACGCGCTGCAGGATGTAGGCCGAGTAGCCGCCCTCGAAGGGGTCGACTTGGCCGTCGTGGACCTCCCACATGCTGGTGCAGACCTCGTCCAAGAACCAGCGGTCATGCGTGACCACGAGCATGGCGCCCTGACCGCGCTGCCAGCGGGCCTTTAAGTGACGCGCGAGCCAGTTGATGGTGCGCATGTCCAGGTGGTTGGTGGGCTCGTCGAGCATGAGCACGTCGTAGTCGCCAATCAGCAGGCGAGCGAGGTCCACGCGACGGCGCTGACCGCCCGAAAGCTCGCCCACAGTGCCCTCCCAGGGCACATCGCTGATGAGGCCGGCGAGGATCTGACGCGTGCGGGGGCTCGACGCCCACTCGTACTCAGGCGTGTCGCCCACGACGGCATGATGCACGGTGTCGGTATCGACCAGATTGTCCTTTTGGCCGAGCAGACCGATCGTCGTGCCGCGGCGGTGCGTCACGCGGCCGTCGTCGGGCTCCAACGTGCCGGCGAGCACGCTCAGCAGCGTCGACTTGCCGTCGCCGTTTTTACCGACAATACCAATGCGGTCGCCCTCGCCCACGCCGAGCGTCACGCTATCGAAAATATGCTTGGTGGGAAACTCTAGGCTGACGGAATCGCATCCCAAAAGAATCGCCATATGCCCTGCTCCTTCGTAGAAATTCAACGTTGTCCATGATAGCAGCGAAAAGGCGGGGCGCACACGACACAAAAAAGCGGGCCATCTCCCGCAAGAGATGACCCGCCTCTCCAATCAGTCCCGTGGCGACCGTGGCCGCCGCGGGCCTCAAGCATGTTCCGGACTAGGAGAACATGCCGGTGAGGTAATCATTCAGCCGCTTATCCTTGGGCCGCTGGAAAATCTCGTCGGTCTCGTCGTACTCGACCATATCGCCCATGTAGAAGAACGCCGTGCGGTTGGACACACGCGACGCCTGCTCCATGTTGTGCGTCACGATGACGATGGCGCGGTCGGCCACGATCGACGACATCAGGCCCTCGATCGCCAGCGTCGAGATGGGGTCGAGCGCCGAGCAGGGCTCGTCGAACAGGATCACGTCGGGGTTGAGCGCCAGCGTGCGTGCAATGCACAGACGCTGCTGCTGGCCGCCCGAAAGCGCGTAGGCACTTTTGTCGAGCTTGTCCTTGACCTCGTCCCACAGCGCCGCACCGCGCAGGCTTTCCTCGACCATGCGGTCGAGCTCGTCGCGGTCGGTGATGCCGTGGCGCTTAGGCGCAAACGTGATGTTGTCGCGAATGGACTTGCGAAAGGGGTTGGGCTGCTGAAACACCATGCCGATGGAGCGACGCAGCTCGTAGGTGTTTTCGGTCTTGGTGTTCACGTTGCGACCGCGGTAGTTGATCTCGCCCTCCACGCGACAGCTGCGAATCTCGCGATTCATAAGATTGAGGCTACGCAAGAAGGTCGACTTGCCGCAGCCCGAAGGCCCGATGAGCGCCGTGATCTCGCCCTTGTGGAAGTCGAGCGACGTATTGTGCAGTGCATGGTGGTCGCCATAGTACACGTTGACGTCCTTGGTGGAGAGCACGACCTCGTCGCTCACGGCCTTGCCGCTCACGCGCACGCGCCTCTCGCTCTCCCCCACGCTCGACAGGAAGTCCTGGGTGTCGGACGATGCCGCTTCGGTTGCGGGCGTTACATTCATCTCGCTCATTCGGCCGTCATCTTCCTTGCCAGTTGCTTGCCCACGATACGGGCGACTACGTTAAACAGCAGCACGCAGGTCATCAGCAGTGCGGCGGTGCCCCAAACGATCTGCTGGGCCTCGGGGCTGCCCTCGCCATAGATCTTGTAGATGTGCACGGCCAGCGACTCACCGGGACGGAACACGTTCCAGGCGCAAGTGGGGCTCGACAGGTTAAAGCTCAAGAAGTTCAGACGCACCGGCGAGCTCATGCCCGAGGTAAAGAGTAGCGCCGCGGCCTCACCAAACACGCGGCCGGCCGAAAGCACGATGCCGGTCACGATGGCGGGCATGGCCTCGGGAATCAGGATGTGCAGTGTGGCCTCCCAGCGGGTGAGGCCCATAGCCAGGCACGCATCGCGCTGGGCCTGCGGCACGTCCTCGAGCGCCTGCTGAATCACGCGCACCAGGATGGGGATGTTGAACATGGTGAGCGCAACGGCGCCGGAGATGATGGAGTACTTCCAGCCCAGCTGCACCGAGAACACCAGAAAGCCGAACATGCCCACGACGATGGAAGGCAGCGAGGACAGCGTTTCGATGGCGGCGGAGGCGATGTCGCGGATGGGGCCGTCCGGCGCGTACTCGACCAGGAAGACCGCGCCGCCCAGGCTGATGGGCACCGAGATGATCAGGGTAATCAGCAGCAGATAGAACGAGTCGAACAGCTGGTAGAGCACACCGCCCTGGGTTCCGTTGGCGCGCGCAGGCTGCGTGAGAAAGCCCGGCTGGAACAGCGTCGAGATGCCCTCGAACAGGATGTAGGCCACCATGGAGACGACGATGAGCATGACGATGGCGACGATCGCCGTCAGCACGCCCGTGGCGATGTGGTCCTGCCTTTGGACACGCCCGAGTCTCGCCTCGTCGATATGGATGCGCGTGCTAGCCACGAGCCTTCGCCCCCTTGCGGCCAATGAGATGGATGATCAGGATGAAGATGAGGCTCATGCCCATCAGCAGAAGACCGAGCGCCCACAGGACGTCGTCCTGGGCCGAGCCCTCGGCATAGACCGCCATGGACGTGGTGAGCGTGGTGGTGATGGTGGAGGCCGGCGACAGCAGCGACGTCGGCATGGCCTCGATACCGCCGATAACCATGCGCACGGCGAGCGTCTCGCCAAAGGCGCGGGTCATGCCAAGGATGACCGCGGTCATGAGCGAGGGCATGGCGCTCTTGAGCACCACGTGCCAGATGGTCTGCCAGCGGGTGTAGCCCAGCGCGAGCGAACCCTGACGGTAGCTGTCGGGCACGGCACGCAGGCCATCGACCGAAAGCGTGGTC
>URZJ01000123.1 GCA_900552395.1 uncultured Collinsella sp.
CAAGATGAGCTCGGCGAGCGGCATATCGAAGCGCATCTCGACCGATTTGCTCGTCAGGTGGATCATGTCGGTTGTGACGCCGCGGTGCTCGATGGCGAGCTGCATGACGGCACCCGTGTACTCAGGCGGGCAGATGATCTTTGCCTTGAGGTAGGGTTCCTCGATACGATCGATGCGTGTGGCCTCGGGAAGGTCCTGCGGACTGCGGACATCGATCATTTCGCCGTCGGTCTTGTAGACGTGATAGTCGACCGAGGGACTCGTGGCAATGAGGTCCAGGTTGAACTCGCGCTCCAGGCGTTCCTTGACGACTTCCATGTGCAGCAGGCCCAGGAAGCCCACGCGGAAGCCAAAGCCGAGCGCCACCGAGGTCTCGGGCTCCCACACCAACGACGGGTCGTTGACGTGCAGCTTATCGAGGGCGTCACGCAGGTTCTCGTAGTCCTTGTTGTCGATCGGGAACAGGCCCGTGTAGACCATGGGCTTGGCCTCGCGGTAGCCCGGCAGAGGCTCGGGGCAGGGGTTCGAAGCCCACGTAAGGGTATCGCCCACGCGCACAGCCTCGGGGTCCTTCAGACCCGTGACCACATAGCCAACCTCGCCGACGGTCAGCGCGTCGACCGGGGTCTCGGCAGGACGCTTGACGCCCACGCCGTCGACCAAAAAGTCGCCCTTGGCCTGCATCATAAGCAGGGTATCGCCCTTTTTGATGGAACCATCGAAGACGCGCACCGTAGCCACCACACCGCGATACTCGTCAAAGTACGAATCCAAAATGAGCGCTTTGAGCGGAGCGTTTGCATCGCCCTTAGGCGGCGAAATCAAAAAGACGATGGACTCCAGCAGATCGTGAATGCCCTCGCCGGTCTTGCCCGAGACGCACACGGCATCATCGGCGGGAATCGCCAGGTCGTCCTCGATCTCGGTCTTAACCTCGTCGGGATGGGCCGAGGGCAGGTCGATCTTGTTGATGGCCGGCACATGTCCAGATTGGCGTTCATGGCGAGCGTCGCGTTGGAGACGGTCTGTGCCTCGACACCCTGAGTGGCGTCGACGACGAGCACCGCGCCCTCACAAGCGGCCAGCGAACGCGAGACCTCGTAGGTAAAGTCTACATGGCCCGGCGTATCGATGAGGTTGAACTGGTAGGTCTGGCCGTCGTCGGCCGTGTAGTCCACGCGCACGGCCTGGCTTTTGATCGTGATGCCGCGCTCGCGCTCGATATCCATGGTGTCGAGCAGCTGCGACTCCATGTCGCGCTCGTCGACGGTATGGGTGAGCTCGAGGATGCGGTCGCTGATCGTAGACTTGCCATGGTCGATGTGCGCAACGATTGAGAAGTTGCGGATGTGGGAAATGTCAATTGAAGTATTCATGCGGACTATCTTACCCGAGCGGTACAAAAAATGGAGCCTGTTCCATAAAACAGGCTCCATTTATGCGCGTAATCTGTGTAGTGTGAAATTTACAACTTAGGCGTTGATGCTGTTCACGAGCTTGGCAAGACCGGACTTGCGGTTGGAAGCCTGGTTCTTGTGGATAACATGCTTGGCGGCAGCCATGTCGAGACGCTTGGTAACGGTCTTGAGGGCAGCCTGGGCCTTCTCGGCGTCGCCCTCGGCGACGGCGGACTGGACGTGCTTGGTCAGCGTCTTGAGCTCGGACTTGACAGCCTTGTTACGCATGCGAGCTGCCTCATTGGTGCGGATACGCTTCTTCTGAGACTTGATGTTTGCCACTTCTGGAGTTCCTTTCGAGTTCCTTGCAAAAAATGTATGACACCTCTGAGACACGGTGAGGTCATGCAAGCGCCTACTATAGCACGCTCCCCCTCAAAGGAATAGAACGAATTTGTCAAATAGGCAGGTATCATCACGATTTTCTCAAGATGTTCGTAATCCAGAGCAAAAGCGCGGTCTCAGAATCGGCAGAGCCCTTGAGCGCGAGCTCCACATCGACCGCACCCTCGAGCGCTGCGACGAGCTCTGCCATCGAAAAGCGACGCGCCCAAGTCAGGTGATTCTTGACCTGCCAGGGCTGGAGCTTGAGCGTTGCGGCCAGCTCACGACCCTGTCCACGCGCATCGAGCGCCTTGGCGACGATCAGCTCACGGATGCGACCGCACAGCAATGTGTAAGTCCACACATAGCTCTTGGCGGGCAGCAGATTGAAGAGCTCGAGCGATCGCCGCATATCGCGAGCCGAGACGGCGTTGAGGAAGTCCCAGGGTTGAACCTCGGCCGTACGGACAATCCAGCGCTCAACATCGGCAAGTTCAATCTGAGGCGACTCGACCATCTGGGCAAGCTTAGCCAAGTCGTTATCGAGCATGCGCGTGTTTTCGCCCGAACGCGAGACGAGCTCCTCGGCGGCCGCCGTCGAAATCGACTTACCGCGCTGCGTCGCCATCTGCTGAACACGGCGCGGCAGTTCCCAGCGCTTGGTACCCGAGCAATTGACGATAGCCTTCTTGTCGATCTTGGCGATTGCCTTATACAGGCGCGTATTCTTGGCAAGCGAGTCGGCGATGATGAGGCAGACCGTTGTGGGGCTGGGACTCGCCAGATACTCGACGAGCGGCTCCGAAACCGCTTTGGCGAGCTTTGAGCAGCCATCAAGGATTACCAATCGAAACTCGCTGCCCATGGGAAAGGTGTTAAGCGATCCGATAATGGACTCGATATCGGGGTCCTTGGTCATGTCTCGCTCGTCGAGGTTGAACTCGACCATACCCGACTTTTCCAGACGCGCTTTCATACGCGAGACGGCGTGGTCGCGCTTAACTCCGTCGGTACCGACGATCAGATATGCCGGCAGCAAACCGGTTTCGGACATTGCGCTCCCCTCCCGCAGGTCTTCGTATTCGTTCCGTGCCATTCTAGCCCAGGGGCCCACCGCACGCCAACGACGTCGTCACGGTCGCTGGCATCGCATCGCAAAACCATTCGCAGTCGGCGTGACGGTAATGTCGCCGTGTTCGATGGTACACGCGAACACACCACCCGCTTCCTTCACGGCATCGATGCAGGCATCGGACGGATGGCCGTATCGATTCCCCTCGCCCGCGCTCGCGAGGGAAAGCTCGGGCTTCAGGACGTCCAGCAACTCACCATCGACTGAAACCTTGGAGCCGTGATGCCCAAGTTTAAGGACATCGATGTCCCCCACCTCCTGCACGAATTCCCGCTCTTGGTCGAGCTCGGCATCACCGGTGAGGAGCATACGCAGGCCCTTGCCTTCCTGAACATAAGAGAGCAGAAGGACAAGCGAGTCCTCATTTCCCTCGCCATCCACGGACTCGAATGGCCACATCACGCGGGCGCAAAATGAGCCGATGTCGACCATATCCCCACGGCGCACCTGCCGATACTCCACGCCAGGTCGGTACAATACCTCGGCAGGAGCATCCTCCAGCGCATCCGCGGCCACGGTAATCGTTCCGACCGAAAACTGTTCGAGCACGGCAGGCAGACCACCCCAGTGGTCCTCATCCCAATGCGTCACAAAGACGGCGTCGATATGGTGCACGTTATTGCGAACCAACGCCGCCACCACGCGCTCGTCGAGTCCGCAGTCGACGAGCGCAACTGCGCCGCCCTGGCGGATAAGAATCGCATCGGCCTGGCCCACATCGAGCACCGTCACCGAAGGCGGAGCGAATCGATCCCAGTAGACGTACGGAATCGCAGCCAAAAGCACCAGGCATACAAGCCCCACCGCCATAGGACGTGCACGAGGACGCGGCCACCAGACCAGCAGAACCACCAGAAAACACGGCACTAAGTAAATCCACATGCTATCGGGCGGCACATTCACGGATGCACCCGGCACGGCGGCAAACAGCTGCTCGAAGAACAGCGCGCAACGGGCGGCAATCATGGGCACAACGAGCGCCCAAGTCCGCAACGGTGCCACGAACGAAAAGGGAACCAACACGATCGACACAGCGAGCAGTACGCTCACCACCGGACCGAGGACAGCATTTGCCAGCGGAGCAATGAGCGAGAACGTACCGAAGGCAGGAACGGTAATGGGAAGTGTCGCCAGTTGCGAGCACAGCGTGACGGAAAGCATGCCGGCAACGCCCGATGGCAAGCCCAGCTCACCCAAAGCGTAGGTCGCATAAGAGCAAAAGCACAGAATGGCTAAGACGCTGGCACATGATAGCTGAAAGCCCATCTCGAACAGCACCGTCGGCCGCAGTAGCACAAAGATGGACATGGTTACGAAGAGTGCCGAAAGGCCGTGCCGACGACGCCCCGCGTCGTTTACGACAAGCGTCACGAACACCATGCAGCACGCGCGCACGGCCGAGGGAGACGCGCCCGTAAATGCAGCGTAGCCCACAAGCGTTATCGCCAATATCGCCCGCTGAAGACCACGTGAGCACCGAGTCTTTTGCAATACGCCCTCGATTACAAACCCCACGATAGCCAAATGGCTGCCCGAGACGGCGATAAGATGTGCCGTTCCCGTCACAGAAAACCAGTCGCCCGCCGGCTGGGCGCGCAGCTCGGCCGAACGACCGCAGACGACACCGGCTATGAGCGCACGCGCCGGGTCGGTCGCAGGCGCGATGGACGCAAGCAGCCCATTTCGCAGCCGAAGCAGCGGCCCCGGAGAACCCTCATCGACCGACACAATCCGAACGGCTTTAACCTTACGCACCTCGCCTCGGAGCACGCGCGATCGTCCATATGCATCGTTCTCAAAACGCGAAACGCGACCGATAACACGCACGTGCGCCCCGACCTTGAGCTCACGATCACACGATAGGCGAACCGTTGCCAAGTTCTTACCGTCCGCGCGTGCCTCGCAGGTATAGGAATACACGTCGTCGTTTATGGATGGATCACCCTGCACGACAAACTCGAGGCCGCTTGCCGCTCGACCGTCGAGCGCCTTCGAGGCGCTGAGCACACCCACAGCCCACCACGCCGAGACGACCGCTCCCGCCACGAGACCGGCGGACGCGGCATACAGCCACCGCTTCAAAGGGGCAAGCCGCGCACAAGAGTGAGCCAGCACAACGAAAACCGCTGCCGCAACGGGAATGGCCCATAGCGGCCCGACCGCCGTCGCCCGCTCCCTCAGCAGCGCATCAGCGGCTATGCTGAGCACCAAGGCGCAGCTCACGCACATGCCGGCACACAGGGCCATCGTCCACGGAATCAGGGGTCGCGGAGGCATCACGTGCTCGCGCTCGGTCGCGCTCATACGCAGATGCAATCTTTGATTTTGGCAAGCTTCTTCTCGCCGATTCCCGACACACGCATCAGATCGTCAACCGAGGCGAAAGCACCGTTCTTTGTCCGCTCATCGATAATCGACTGGGCCATGGAGGGGCCGATGCCCGAAAGCGTCTGCAGCTCTTCTGCGCTTGCCGTATTGATGTTTACTAGGCCTGTTGCGCCACTAACGCCCGACGATGCGGAAGTCCCACCATCAACACCGGCTTCCGCAATGGACGCCTGCTGCTCCCCTACCGTTGGAACGTGAATTTTTTGTCCATCAGTGACCTTGGATGCACGATTAAGCCCCGTAACGTCTGCTTCGGGCGCCAGCCCGCCGGCGGCATCAATCGCCTGAGCCACCCGCGCCCCGTCTTTGAGGCGATATACACCGGGTGACACCACGGCGCCATCAACATCGACATAGACCTCTGCCGCGGCAGACGCCTTAGGCGAAGAGCCTTCGGATGTCTTTCCGCTC
>URZJ01000124.1 GCA_900552395.1 uncultured Collinsella sp.
GGCCTCGCGGCCTCCCCCTTTTTTGCGTTTTATAGAGAGCTGTAATACAAGAACTCGCCTTCTTTTAGCTTGTCTTACTGTTTGGCTGTATTTTGAGTCCTTCTTTTGTATTTGCGCGATAATAACTCCCATTGGCGTTAGGGAGGACTTGATGTTTACCGTTTTTGTCTTGGGCAATATTGCTTCGGGTAAGTCGACTGCCTGCCGCTATCTCGAATCTCATGGCGCCATGCTCATCGATCTGGACGAACTTGCCAAATCACTGTATGTGCCAGGCTCCGATATCGTCAATGCCCTCGCGGAAGAATTTGGCTGGGATATTTTGGACGAGGAGGGCGGCGTTCGCCGTAACATACTCGCTTCTCGAGCTTTTGTTTCTCCTGATGCGGTCGCGAGGCTCAATAGCATTGTGCACCCCGTTCTCATTGAGCAGCTGTCACTGAGGATTCTTGATCCGGTTTGCTGCACGGTTTCGTCCCCCCGTTATCCCTTTGCGGTGGTCGAGGTTTCTGCTCCGACTGGTTTTGAGGATGCATTTGGCTTGGCTGATGAAATTCTGGTCATCAGCGCCCCTTTGTCAGTTCGTCGCGAGCGTGCTATTCAGCGTGGCATGGAGCCATCTGATTTCGATGCCCGTTCTGCTTGCCAGCCCGATGAGTCTGCGCTGTGCAATCTCGCTACAACGGTGATTGATAATGCCGCAGGCGATAATTCGCTCTTTGAGCAGCTTGACTCATGGCTTGCATGCCATGGGTTTATAGACACTGCGAATAAGGAGGATGCCGATGCCTAAGACACGTTTCTTTGCGTGGTATCGCCTTATTCCGCTGGCTGCCGTTTTTGCCTTCGGCCTTATCTCATTCGTTTACTCGTGTGCTCCCGCGGCTTTCTTTAAGCCGCTGTATCCCATTGACTACGAGGCGTATGTAAAGCAATCGAGTATTTCGCATAATCTGGATCCGTATCTGGTGTGCGCTGTCATTAAGTCGGAATCGAATTGGGATCCCGAGGCTGAGTCGAATCAGGGTGCTCAGGGATTGATGCAGCTGATGCCCGAGACTGCCCAGGATATGATCGCCAAGGGTCTTGTCGACGGTGGGGAGTATTCGGCCGACAACCTTAACGATCCGGCTACGAATATCGAGTTTGGCTGCGCGTACCTCTCGTATCTCATAACGTACTTCAACGGGTCGACGGATAGCGCTATTGCCGCCTATAACGCCGGTATGGGCAATGTCGACGGATGGGCGCAGCAGAACACGTCACTCCATAATGCGATTACCTTCCCTGAAACTCAGGCTTATCTGATTCGTGTCAATAATGCCTGGGTTCGCTATAAGACCCTCTATCCCGATCGGTTCGTATAGGACTATGCCTGCCGCCTGCGTATACTGCAGATATATGAGTTAGGAGTATCTATGGCGGAATTTGAAGTAGAACGCGTTGGCGGTGAACTTAAGCGCTTTGGCGTTGAGGGCGCTGAGGTGCCGTTTGAAGTCGTTTCTCCCTATGAGCCTGCAGGTTCTCAGCCTAAGGCCATTGAGTCGCTTGTGCAGGGTGTGAGGGACGGAGATCGCTATCAGGTTTTGCTGGGCGTGACTGGTTCGGGCAAGACCTTCACGATGGCTAAGACTATTGAGGCCCTGGGGAAGCCGACGCTGGTCATGGCTCCCAATAAAACGCTCGCCGCTCAGCTTGCGAGCGAGCTCAAAGAGTTCTTTCCCAACAACGCTGTGGTCTACTTTGTCTCGTACTACGACTACTATCAGCCCGAGGCGTATGTGCCGCAAAGCGATACATATATCGAGAAAGACTCCTCGATTAACGAAGAGGTCGAGATGCTGCGCCATCAGGCGACCGCATCGCTGCTATCTCGACGCGATGTGATCGTTGTCGCATCGGTCTCGTGTATCTATGGCATTGGCTCTCCTGAGGACTATGCGGGTCTGGCTCCAAACGTCGACAAGAAGGTGCCGCTCGAGCGCGATGACTTTATCCATGCGCTTATCGACATTCAATATGATCGCAATGACTATGACCTGGCGCGCGGCACGTTCCGCGTGCGCGGTGATGTCGTCGACGTGTATCCGCCTTATGCCGAGCATCCGTTGCGGTTTGAGTTCTTTGGTGACGAGGTTGAACTGATAGCCGAGATCGATGAGGTCACCGGTGAAATGCTGCGTGAGTACGAAGCAATTCCCGTGTGGCCGGCCTCGCATTACGTGACCGAGAAGCCAAAGGTCAAGGCCGCTCTGAAATCAATCAGTGAAGAGTGCGAGAAGCGTGTGGCCGAGCTCAAGGCGACTGATAAGTTGCTCGAGGCACAGCGTCTGCAGCAGCGCACCGACTATGATCTCGAGATGCTCGAAACGATGGGCTTTTGCAACGGCATCGAGAACTACTCGCGTCATCTGGACGGGCGTAAGCCGGGTGAGCCGCCGTTTACCTTGATTGACTACTTTCCCAAGGACATGCTCTGCATCATCGACGAGAGCCATGTGACGGTGCCGCAGATTCGCGGTATGCACGAAGGCGACCGATCGCGTAAAGTGACCCTGGTGGAGCATGGTTTTCGCCTGCCCTCGGCGCTCGACAACCGTCCGCTTCGCTTCGATGAGTTTGAGGCAAGGATACCCCAGTTTATCTATGTTTCGGCCACACCGGGCGACTACGAGCTGCGGGTGAGCCAAAACGACGTGGAGCAGATTATTCGTCCGACCGGTCTGCTCGACCCCAAGATCGATGTGCGTCCGGTTCGTGGGCAGATTGACGATCTTGAGGACGAGATTCGCGAGCGCGTTGCCCGCAAGGAGCGCGTACTGGTGACCACGCTCACCAAGCGCATGGCCGAGGATCTGACCGACCATCTGCTTGATGCCGGCATTAAGGTCAATTACATGCACTCCGATACAGCGACGATGGACCGTGTCGAGATCCTGCGAACGCTGCGCGAGGGAAAGATTGATGTTCTCGTTGGCATCAACCTGCTTCGCGAGGGCTTGGATCTCCCCGAGGTCTCACTGGTGGCAATTCTCGATGCCGATAAGGAAGGCTTCTTGCGCAACCGCCGTTCGCTGATTCAGACGATTGGCCGCGCGGCCCGTAACGCCGATGGCGAAGTCATCATGTATGCAGACGTTGTGACCGATTCGATGAAAGAGGCCATCGAGGAGACGCAGCGCCGTCGCGAGATTCAGATGGCATATAACGAAGAGCATGGCATTGTGCCCAAGACGGTGCGCAAGGCCATCAACGACATCTCAAGTTTTATTGCCGAGGCCGAAAAAACCGTGGGTTCCAAGGGACGCTCGAAGGGCGACTCTCTCGGCCATGGCGCATTCTATACGCCCGATGAGTTGGGCGAGGGTGGCGTGCCGGAAACGGTGGCGCCCGAGCAGACACTTGCGGAGCAGTTGGAAGAACTGCCGCATGACGAGCTCGTGCGGATCGTCGAAACCATGGAAGAGGATATGCGTAACGCTTCTGCCGCCATGGACTTTGAGGAGGCGGCGCGCCTGCGCGATGCCGTCGTTCAGATTCGGGCGATGCTCGAGGGTGCGTCTGAGGACGAGACGATCGAGCGCTTACGTTCGCAGGCCCGCAAGGGTTCCACGTTCGCATCGGGCAGAAAACGCCAGGGTGCACGGTTTAAGAAATAGTGAACAGGCCCCGAGTTCCCTGTGGAGCTTGGGGCCTGTGTCTTTTGCGCGCTGGAATTCGTGCGTTAGAGGTCTGCGATCAGGGCTTCGGCACAACGGATGCCGTCGGTGGCCGCGCTCATGATGCCGCCGGCATATCCAGCTCCCTCACCACAAGGGTAGAGGCCCGGGGTCGACACGGCATGGCACGTTCGGTCTCGGGTGACAGTGACCGGTGAGCTCGAACGAGTCTCCACGCCGGTAAGAACGGCATCGGGGCAGTCGTAGCCGCGTAGCTTTTTTCCGAGTAGGGGAAGTCCCAGGCGGAGCGACTCGATGATATGCTGCGGCAGGGCTTCGTCAATTGCCGTCCAGGTCACACCGAGCGGATAGGTGGGCTTTACCTTTCCGGGCGCCTTACTGGCGCGTCCTGCGAGGAAATCTCCGACAAGCTGTGCTGGTGCGTTCCAGTTGGAACCGCCCAGGCGATAGGCGGCCGCCTCGCAGGCACGCTGGAGCTCGATGCCGGCGAGCGGGTCATTGTTGGGAAGGTCCTCAGGCGTGACGTTAACGAGCAGGGCGGCATTTGCGTTGCGTCCGTCGCGGGCATTGAGACTGGCCCCGTTGACGCACAGATGGCACGGTTCTGAAGAGGCGGCAACAACCTGTCCGCCGGGGCACATACAAAACGAGAACACGCTGCGGCCGTTGGGAAGATGGGCAACAAGTTTGTAGGGGGCCGCCCCGAGCGCTGGATGTCCCGCCGAGGCTCCATATTGGGCTCGGTCGATGTCGCGTTGCGGATGCTCGATGCGAACGCCCATGGCAAAGGTCTTTTGTGCGAGGGCCACGTTGTGGTCCTTAAGGAGCTCAAAAATATCGCGAGCAGAATGCCCGCAGGCGAGGATGAGGTGCTTTGTCTCGATTGACTCGTAAGCGGCGTCTTGGGACGATTGGACATCAATGCCGGTGATGGCGCCAGACGCGTCGATGCGAATGTCGACGAGCTTCGTTCGATAACGGACGACACCTCCGAGCTGCTCGATGCGCTGGGATATAGCGGTGACAACCTTGGGAAGGATGTCGGAGCCAATGTGCGGCTTGGCATCCCACAGAATATCGCGGGGCGCACCCGCCTCGACGAAGGTTTCGAGGATAAGACGATGGGCGGGATTTTTTGTTCCCGTATTGAGCTTGCCGTCCGAGAAGGTCCCCGCGCCGCCCAGACCAAACTGGATATTGCTCTCGGGGTCGAGGATGCGCTCCTTTAGAAAGAGGTCGATCGCCCGCGAGCGGCGAAATGCCGGGTCGCCGCGCTCGATGAGCAAGGGCTTAAGACCTGCTTCGGCGAGCGTAAGCGCAGCGAAAAGGCCGGCGCATCCGGCGCCGACAACGACAGGGCGTTCTTGAGGTGCGTCGGAGGCGGGGGAGGGGAATGAAGGCTCATAGTCTTCTATCGCGCGTACGCGCGAGCGGTCACGCTCGGCAACGCTGTCGATCGCTTCTCGCTCGAGGTGGGGACTAGTCAGCTCAACACGAAAGCTCAGGATAAAATGGACGTCTCGTTTTTTGCGAGCGTCGATTGACTTGCGGTGGAGCTCGATGGACTTGATCTCGGAGTCCTTGCAACGTAGGACGCACTTGGCGACTCGCTTGCCAACAATGAGACAGGCATTTTCATCGCCGGCTTCATCGAGCGACGCGTTGACTTGGGTGATTTCAATCATCGAGGTCTCCTTAGAGGCAAGAAAGAGGCCGTCCGGTATCCCAGACGGCCCGAATGCGTTTTTGATTATAGACTGCGCGGCTACAGGCTGCTTGCAGCGCGAATGCCCGAGATCCAGGCCCACGCAAGGTTAAAGCCTCCGCAATCGGCGTCGATGTCGAGCGCTTCACCGCAGACGTAAAGCGGGGCGTCGACAACGCTGCGCGCGCGTAGGCTGGGTGTTGAGATGCTCTCGACAAATATGCCACCACGCGTGACCTG
>URZJ01000125.1 GCA_900552395.1 uncultured Collinsella sp.
GAAAGCACTTAATGTGCTTTCCGTCTTGCGCAGGACTGTAGAGCAGCAAACTTAACCGCCCCGCCCGGCAGGCGAGCGGACAGCGAACGACATCTGTCCAACAATTCGTGCGAAACACAATGAAAAACCGTTTGATGTGAGTTAATATAAACAACGTCGTGAATCTGACTCCTGCCACATGCATGACAGGGGTTAAACACAAAAAAGGAGTCAACTATGGTTTCTGAGAAGGCTACCCTCGTTAATCCTCAGGGTCTGCACATGCGTCCGGCTGGTCTGTTCGCCTCCACCATGGGCAAGTACGCCTGTGACGTGACGATCGTCACCCCCGAGAAGGAGGTCAACGGCAAGTCCCCGATGGCCCTCATGGCTGCTGGTATCCCCTGCGGCACCGAGGTCGAGGTCAAGTGCGACGGCGCCGACGAGGCCGAGGCTCTGGCTGCTGCCATCGAGCTCATCAAGAGCGGTCTTGGCGAGTAGAACTCAAACGGGTCGCATGTTGAACAACTAAGTTCATATTTGGGGGCGCAGTGACCTGTCTTAAGGTAGCTGCGCTCTTTTGTCATGGATATGGCAAAACGCTTTATCACATGACACGGAGAGAGGAATGGGAATGTATCAGGGAGTCAACGCTTCCGAGGGCATCGGTATCGGCACCGTCATGGTCGCCGTCGATCCCGACTTGACGTTTGAGCCGCACGAGGTTGCTGATTCGGCAGCAGAGAAGGAGCGCTATCAGACCGCTCTTTCGGTCTTCTGCGAGAAGACCCAGGCTCAGGCCGATCACATGAAGGAGACGGTGGGCGAGGCCGAGGCCGAGATCATGAGCGGACACATTGTCCTGGCTCAGGATCCGGGCATGACCGACGCCATCAACGCCGCCATTGACGGCGGCACCTGCGCCGAGCAGGCGCTCATGGACACCTCGACCATGTTCGAGAACATGTTCCTGTCCATGGACGATGAGATGTTCCGTCTGCGCGCGGCCGACATCGCCGACATCCGCACCGGTATTCTGGCCGAGCTGCTGGGCAAGGAGGTCGTCGACCTTTCCGTCCTGCCCGAGAACACCGTCGTTGTCGTGCACGACCTCACGCCGTCCATGACCGCCACGATCGATAAGGCGCACGTTGCCGGTATCGTCACCGAGACTGGTGGCCGCACGTCGCACTCCGCAATCATTGCGCGCGCCCTCGAGATTCCTGCTGTCCTTTCGGTTTCCAACAGCTGCACCGCACTGCGCAACGGCATGACCGTTGTCGTCGACGGTGGCAAGGGTATCGTCGAGGCCGATCCCGATGAGGAGACGCTCGCCGCTTACACTGCCAAGGCCGAGGCTTTCGCTGCCGAGAAGGCGGCTCTCGAGGCCTTCCGCGGCAAGCCGTCCGTGACTGCCGACGGCATCAAGAAGATCATTGCCTGCAACATCGGCAACCCCGATGACGTGCCCAACGCGCTCGATCACGACGCCGAGGCTATCGGCCTGTTCCGTTCCGAGTTCCTGTTCATGGACTCTGCTGAGCTTCCTTCCGAGGAGGAGCAGTTCAACGCCTACCGTAAGGTCGCCAGCGCGCTCAAGGGCGCTCCGGTCATCATCCGCACGCTCGATGTGGGTGGCGACAAGGAGATTCCGTACCTGCACATGGTCAAGGAAGAGAACCCCTTCATGGGCTTCCGCGCCGTGCGTTACTGCCTGGCCAACCCCGACCAGTACAAGGTCCAGCTCCGCGCCCTGCTGCGCGCCAGCGCCTTCGGTGACGTCAAGATTATGATCCCGCTCGTCACCTGCGTCGAGGAAGTCTTGGCTGTCAAGGAGCTCGTCGAGCAGTGCAAGACCGAGCTGACCGAAGAGGGTCGCAAGTTCAACGAGAACATCGAGGTCGGCATCATGGTCGAGACGCCTGCAGCCTCGCTGCTCGCTGACCGCCTGGCCGAGGTCGCCGACTTCTTCTCCATCGGCACCAACGACCTGATCGGCTACACCATGTGCGCCGACCGTGGCAACGACACCATCTCCAACCTGTACCAGGTTTACTATCCCGCCGTGCTCCGCTCGCTCAAGAACATCATCGAGAGCGGCGTGAAGGCCGGCATCATGGTCGGTATGTGCGGCGAGGCCGCTGCCGATCCGTTGCTCGAGCCGCTGCTGATCAGCTGGGGCCTGGAGGAGTTCTCGATGAGCGCTCCGTCCATCCTGCGCGCCCGCAAGACCATCAGCCAGTGGACCAAGGCCGAGTGCGACGAGCTCGCCGAGAAGGCGCTCGCCTGCAACACCGCTGCCGAGGTCAAGGCACTGCTCGAGTCCGCAGCTCGCTAATTTGGTATCAGAGGTAACCGCGTGGTTGGAATGGGCCGGCCACGCGGCCCTCACATATACAGGGGGTACTGTAAATGTTCTACACGCTAACCGCTAACCCGGCTGTCGACATGACGGTTTCGAGCTCTCCGCTCGAGCCCGACGAGAACGTCCGCACCGGCTCGGCCAGCTACACGGCTAACGGCAAGGGCCTCGACGTGTCCTTCGCCTTTAAGAAGATGGGCGTCGACACCGTCGCGCTCGGTTTCTTCGCCGGCTTCACGGGCAAGTTCATCGTCGAGGAGGTCATGAACCTGGGTTGCCTCTGCCGCCCGGTCTGGACCGACGGTATCACGCGCATCAACACCTACGTCAACGATGGCCAGCACGAGTACGGCATCCTGAACCCCGGTGCTCCGATCACGCCGCAGCATCAGGAGGAGCTCTACAACATCCTGGACACCGCGGGCGACCTTGAGTGCCTGATCGTCTCCGGCTCCGTGCCTCCCAAAGCTACGCCCGACTTCCTGGCTCAGGTCATGGAGCACGCTCAGGCCCGTGGCGCCGACGTCGTCCTGGACCTGTCCTCTGACAAGCTCAAGGAGCTCGCTCACAAGAAGCCGCTGCTCATTAAGCCGAACCATCACGAGATGAAGGCTATCTTCGGCGTGCCGGTCGACACCGACGACGAGGTCCGCGTTGCCATGAAGCTGGCTCACGAGGCCGGCGTCCAGAACGTGCTGCTCACCCGTGGTAGCCGCGGTGACGCTTACTTCTCCAACGGCGAGGACATCTGGTATGCCAAGCGTGAGTTCAACATCAAGCTGGTTTCTTCCGTCTGCGCCGGCGACTGCACCCTCGCTGCGTTCCTGCACAAGTGGTATAGGGATCGCGACAACGTCGAGGAGGCCATGAAGCTCGCTATGGCCACCGGCGCCAACGTTGCTGAGTCCGTCGGCATCGGCGACTTTGGTCACGTCGACGAGTACAGCAAGCGCGTTGCCGTTCGCAAGCTCGATCGCAAGTAAGCGAAACACGACAAACTCGTGCGCATACGGCGTCCCGGTTTCGACCGGGGCGCCGTTTTTTGTCCCACTCGAACCTCGGAGCCGCGCTTCACGCGTTCCACACCGTTCACCGAGTTGTTGTAGCCTTTTGCCGAAGCGTGGAATATACTTTCATTAACACGTTGCTTCGTGAAAGGAACATTCATGATTTACACGCTTACTGCAAATCCCGCTATTGACTACAACATCTCCTGCGATGGCTTGTCCGCCAACACCGTTACCCGCACCCGTAACGCTGTCTACACCCCCAACGGCAAGGGTCTCAACGTTTCGTTTACGCTCGACCACTACGGCGTCGACACCACGATCCTGGGCTTCTTCGCCGGCTTCTCGGGTGAGTATATCGTTAAGGGCGCCGAGGCCCTGGGCGTGCCCGTCAAGCCCGTGTGGACTGACGGCATCACGCGTGTTAACGTGTTCCTCAACGCCGGTCCCGACACCGAGTACAACATGGTCAACGCCGGTGCCGCCATCAACGAAGCCAACGAGCAGGAGATGTTTGAGCTTATCGATTCGCTCGATGACATGACCTGCCTGGTTATCAGCGGCTCGCTGCCCCCCAACACCTCCGAGAGCTTCCTGGCAGAGGTCCTGCGTCGCGTGAAGGCGAAGGGCGCCGAGTTCGTGCTCGATATCTCGAGCCATCAGCTGGCCGACCTCATTGCTATGGAGCCGTTGCTCATTAAGCCTAACGACGACGAGCTGCTCGACATCTTTGGCATTAAGGTGAGCGGTGGCGACGACGAGTCCGTCAAGGGCGCCATGGCCGAGCTGCACGCCAAGGGCGCTAAGAATGTACTGCTGACGCTCGGCGGCGACGGCGCGTACTTCTCCAACGGCGAGCACATCTGGTTTGCCAACCGCACCTTCGACGTCAAGCTGCTGTCGACCGTCTGCGCGGGCGACTCCTCGCTGGCCGCCTTCCTGTCCGTGTGGCACGACGCCCCCGAGCGCGTCGAGGATGCCCTGCGCCTCTCGATGGCCACCGGCGCCAACGTGGTCGAGTGCCCGGGTCTGGGCGATTTTGCCAAGGTCGATGAGTATCAGAAGGGTATTGCAATCCGTCAGGTTTGCTAGTTCCGGCACCTTGCCTGAATAGTTCAATTATTTCGCATCCGTCTTAGACCAGGACGGATGCGTTTTTGTTTATCGGACTTGCGTGTGCAGTGGAGGCTGTTTCTTGCTAGACTTCTTGCAGACGCAATCGATAGCCAATTTGATAGTCGCAGGAGGCCATAGGCATGTGCAATGTTTCGCTCAACGGTACGCAGCCGACCGATGCCTCTATCCGTGTCCTGCGTGCGCTTGAGGCAGCCGGTCTTGAGGCCTGGTACGTGGGCGGTTGGGTACGTGACGCCCTGATGGGACGTCCCAGCCACGATGTCGACATGTGCTGTAGCGGCCTGTGGCAGGAGTCCAAGGCGGCACTCGAGGCCGCCGGTATTGCCGTAGTTGAGTCGGGCATTAAATTTGGCGGCATTACGGCTATTTGCGATGGCGAGCGCATTGAGGTCACCACCTATCGCCTGGACGGCTTTTACACCGACGGCCGCCATCCCCAGAGTGTGGAGCGTGCGGCGTCGCTTGAGGACGATCTGGCGCGTCGTGACTTTACCGTTAACGCTATGGCCTGGCATCCCGAGCGTGGTCTTGTCGACCGCTACGATGGTCAGGGCGACCTAGACCGCAAGCTCATCCGCGCCGTTGGAGATCCCAAGCGTCGTTTTAACGAGGACGCGCTTCGCATGCTGCGCGCGGTGCGTTTTGCCTGCCGTCTGGATTTTATGATCGAGCCTAAGACTAAACAGGCGCTTGCCGAGTGCGCGCCGCTGCTCGATGCAGTGGCGCGCGAGCGCGTGGGCATTGAGCTCGAGGGTATCCTTTCGACCGGCCACGGGGGAGACGCCATGCTGCGCTACCCCGAGCTCATCTGCGCCGCCGTGCCCGAGTTGGCAGCGGGTCGCGGGTTTGATCAGCGCAGCGTCTATCATGCGTTTAACGTTTACGAGCATATCGCCCGTGTGCTGACGGTGGCGGGGGAGTTGGCGCTGTGCGACGGCTTTACACCCTCAATGAGCCTAATGTGGGCGGCGTTTTTGCACGACGTGCGCAGCCGCGGCGTGCGGACGGTGCTCGGCTCGGCGTCGAAGAACGCGGGGACGATCCTCGACCGGTGCGGCCTTCGGCCGCTGTTCGACGCCGTGGTCGACGGCAACGAGGTTTCGCGGGCCAAACCCGATCCCGAGGTTTTCCTGAAGG
>URZJ01000126.1 GCA_900552395.1 uncultured Collinsella sp.
CGGCGGGGCTCCCGCACATCTCAACCTTGGCTGGGTTCTGGCTCAGTGGCAGTCGCTTCGCTTCTGCCCGCCTTGGTTGGTGTGGCGGTTTGGCGTTGGAGCGGTTCTTTTTCTGATATATGCTGGTTGCGGCTCTTCTTTTGGGAGGAGTCGCTTTTTTGTTGCTAGGAGGTTGGCCCGTGGTTGATGGGGAGATTCGTTCTGAGCTGCTTGCTGCGGATTGGAATGGCGAATGGATGCGTCTGCAGGCCGCTCGGCATCGGGCTGATGATTCTTTTGAATGGGATAAGCGAGCTCGACATTTTCGACCTCTTGAGACTGCCCCTTATGCTCGGGATTTTATGAAATTGCTGGCTCTTGAGCCTGGTGAGTCGGTGCTCGATATGGGGTGTGGAGCTGGGTCGATTGCCATTCCGCTTGCTCAGGCTGGGCATCCTGTGATTGCTGCTGACTTTTCCCCTGCTATGTTAGGCACGCTTGATGCTGGTATTGAGTACTATGGGCTCGAGGATCGCATTACGCCGCTTGAGCTTGCTTGGGATGATGATTGGGATTTGGTTGGACCGGTCGCGAAAGCGGTGGATGTTGCCTTTGCCAGTCGTTCCGTCACCACAAATGACCTAAAAGGCGCGCTTGCCAAGCTCGACCGCACGGCTCGCCGGCGTTGTGCTGTCACGATGGTCGCCAACTCCAGCCCGCGCTATGACCTGCACGTGATGAACGCTATCGGCGCCTCGGTTACCTGCAGCAATGGCTTTGTGTATGCCTTTAACATTCTCATTCAGATGGGTGCCCTACCGCAGATTACGTACTTTGAATCGCCTCGTCGCGATACCTTCGATAGCCTCGAGGCAGGCGTGACGGACTTCTCCCGTATGCTCGAACATGGCAACGAGGATAAAATCGACCGTCTGCGCGACTATATCGCTCAGCACATGATCGAAAACCCCCATGCCGGCGAGCCGGGCTCCAAGGGCGTGCCGCAGGGGCGCTATATGCTCGACCATATCCGTAAGGTTCGCTGGGCGTTTATTGCATGGGAACCGGTCTCTGCGCCCAGCTCATAGCCTGTTCGCAGCCCGCACCGCCCACTCACTCGGCATCCGCATTCTTTTTGAACTGGGCAAACGCGCTCCACACCGCGCCGTTCCTGCGCTATCGTGGGACAGCTCACGTAGATTAAGGCCCCGTCGCGGGGCGCCCCATACATAGAAAGCGAGAACCCATGGCACTGACAGGAGCCCAGGTCAAGCAACTTCGCAGCATGGCCCATCATCTCAACCCCGCCATCATCATCGGTAAGTCCGATGTCAACGAGGGCACCGTCGAGCAGACGGTCGCCTACCTGGAGAAGCACGAACTCGTTAAGTGCTCCGTGCTCGATGGCTCCAGTCTTTCCGCCCGCGAAGCCGCCGAAGAGCTCGCCGAGCGCTGCCACGCCGAGGTCGTCCAGGTCATCGGCCGCAAGTTCTCGCTGTATCGCGAGTCCTCGCGCAAGGATATCGAGAAGATCAAGCTCGTCTAAGAGCCAATGATCCGGCGAGCCAACACATAGCAAGCTTACGGGTGCCCAAGTACTTCGGGCGCCCGTTTTTTATCGCTCGACCAGCACGCGGTTGAGCCGCCCCTCCACCAAGCGCTCGTATAGACGCCGCGTCTCGGGCTCGGGCACGCCATTGACCTGCTCCCTTAGATGGTGCATATGCCCGCTGTACAGCTCGACGATATCGCGCCGCCGCCCCGCCGCACTGTAGACGCGCATGGCGCAGCGCACCATATCCTCACGCGCTGTTTCCTGCCGAAGCCCCGACTCCGCCAGCCAAATCGCCGACTGCAGGTCGTTTTCTTCTAGGGCGGCATTTGCTCCCTTAATCATGCAATCGATGTACTTTGACTGCATAATGCGTCGCATACGCAAAAAGTAGGTGGGGTTACAGCCATTGGGAACATACAGCGGTCCGGCATAAAGCTGCTCAATCTTAAGGCACAGCTCAACTAAATGGGGCCCGCGCGCACCCGTGCGATTTCCCAAAACCTCGCGGCTTATCTGGTCAAACAGCCGTACATCGGTCTTGACGTAGTCGCCGTTGAGTCCGATGCATTCATTTTGGATGAGCACGCACGACTTGCCATCCGGCGTCGGTCCCAAAGCCGACCGCAAGCGCGATATCGTCGAGTACAGGTTGTTGCGGGCGCTATTGAACTCGGCATGGGGCCACAGCTCCATGGCCAGCGTCTCACGATCGACAAGCGCATCCATGCCCAGCGCAAGCCGCTCGGCAAGTGTCGCCGCCTTCTTGCGGCGCCACATTTTGTCCGTGATGGGAAACCCGTCGCGCTCGGCGCGAAACGCCCCAAACATGCGAATCTCGATATGGTCGATGGTATCAACGGCTTCAACCTCACCGGCCTGGAACAGGCGCTCGCCTTCCCCTTCCAAATCGTCGCGCAGCGAGTACCGCGACAGCTCGCGCACGGGAAGCTTCTTGCGAATCCTGGTCGCCGGCTCGCCCAGACAATGCATGGCAAGGCGCGCAAAGAGCCGATACGATGGCTCTAGAATCCCCGCGCGATTCATGGACATCCAGGCCGCAAGGTCGCTGTCTCGGCCCGCACAGGCCAAATGCAGCGCCACCATCCAGGCTTCTGCGCCACCAACCTGCGTCTGGCTTATATCGAGCAACTCCGCTTCCTCGCGTACCGAAACCATCGAGGTGTTACGCAGATATGCCGCGCGCTCCAGCAGCAATGCGTTATCGCGCATGTACGCAATCGACTCCTCGGCAAGTTTGAGCACTTGGACCGCACGGAACTTTGCATTAACCGGCCGTCCCTCTGCCAGCGACTGCCAGCCTTCTAGCAACAGGCCAAACAGCTGAATCTGGTTGTCGCGCATGCGCACGGCAAAACGATCGAGCTCGTTGAACGCCGCGTCGTCGGTTACCGGCAAGCCGGAAAGGAGCCGCCGTGCCGCCAACACCATGCGCACCCAGATAGCCATCGCCTTAAGCCCACGCACGTCGAGTGCCTCCCGCACCACCGTCATCTCGTCGTCACGCTCGTCGGTTCCCGCAAACGACCCGTCAAAGAGCTCCACCAGCATGCTATCGGCCCGTATAACAATCCCTGCGATGTCGAGCTCGCAGTCGTAGGCCTTGCTCGTTTTGAGTTGCTGTAGAACGCCGCCGTCATCTCCCCGCTCGGTCAGGCAGCGCTTGACCTCGATATGCGCAGACAACATATCGAGTGCGGTATGGGATGTCTCGATTTCTGGCACGGCCAGGTTCGTAGGAAGCCCAAGCCCGTTGTCCCCATAGCAAACAGCCGTCAGTGTCTGGGCCACTCTCCATGAAACAGGGTCTATTTCGCAGGCCGCCCGTTCGCCCCCGCGCTCGATGACCGATGCCATATAGCGAGCGAGCTTTGTATTGGACACGCTGACCGCTGCCAAATACACGCCGAGCGCCTCGGCAGGCGTTGGCTCTGGAGCCGGATCGTCGGCATCGATCGTACCCAGCGCTGCTCGGCAGATATCGGCCCCGTGCCCCGTCAGAGCAAGATCGACCCCATACTGCCCAGCAAGTTCAAGGACCGCTCCACGGTCCAAAAAGGCGTCCGCCAGGCCCATCGCCGCATCGCATCGGCCCGCTTTAAGCAAAATCCGGGCCGCCCTCGGAACAAGTTCGGGGCGAACCTCGGCCACCAACTTACGCAAACGCAAGCGTCCGTTATCCTCCGTGCCCAGACACGTAAAACTCCGCTCGGCGGGGTCCAAGCCAAAGATCGGGTAGTCGCGTACAAAGTAGGACTGGTCGACCATCGATAGCCTCACCCCGCAAGCCTCGAGTTCTGCGATATTGCCCTCGCCCATCAAAATCATGAAACATGCCACGCAAAACAGTGCATTATTGTCGAGCGAAGCCAGATCGACAAGTGCCGCGCCATATACGTTGACAATCTCGTTTTCGAGCAGACCGGCTACGTCGCCTTGGCCATACAGACCCGTCTGCAATGCCGAAACGAGCTCGGGCACGCCCTGCGTAAGCTGATAAAAGTCGAGCGATGTGCTGATCGAAAACGCCGATGCCCACGCCGAATACTCATAGGCATGTACCTTGAGCATCTGCGCATTGATCTTAACCGAATCGCCCAGCCCATGAATCAGTTGACGATTTGAAGGACGGCAGGAGATAAAGACCCCTACCCCCATAGCGCGCAGGCCGCGAATCCTGTCGATAAGGTCTTCGGTATCGTGCTGATCGAGGTTTGGCACATTATCAATCGCGATAAGGGAGTGCGGTTTGTCTTTGAGTTCTTCGGTAACCACCTCGAGCTGCATAAACACCTCGCGCCCAGTGGCGCGATCGGCCTCGATAATCCGCACGGGGCCTCGCGTCGGGTCGCATTTAACCTCATGGGTGTACTGCAGCAGCACCGAAGTCTTCCCAAACCCGTCGGGCGCATAAAGAACCACGATGCCGGCCTTTCGGCCCTTGGCGAGAAGCTCATTCATCAAGCGTTCGCGTCGCACCATATAGCCTCCGCCCAGCGGCATCAGCTCGAGGTCGTCTATACTGCCCAAATCGTTTACCATGCCCGCTCCTCAACTCGACCGTATGGACACTGTAGCCGCAAGACCATACAAGCCGCGCTATGAATAGAGCGACCTTGTGTTTTAGGTTGTCTTTTGGTACGCAAGCGGCAAGTTTTTGTACAGCGAGGGCCGATTCTTATTAATCCCCCGACTAATCGGTCTTTAAGCAGGTAAATGAGCTTGTCAGCTTGTCCCATCTAAGCGGCAGTGTAACGCAAATGAACAAGGTTCAGCCATGTCATTCAACTCGCCTAGCACCCGCTACCGTCTACGACCTTTTAGTGGCATTTTTGCATAGAATCTGGTATGGAATGAATCAAGCTGTTTGACATCCGGCATTCGCCAAGCTTGCGGCAAGATTTTGGTCAAGCGGGCGGAAAGGGATAGCAAAAAGGCCCCCGCAAAGCGGAGGCCTTAGGCAAGGCTATGTCGAGGTGCAGGATTCGCGCTACTCGCAGAGCGAAAGGGCGGCCTCGTCGGCAACGACAACGCAGTTGGTGTGCAGCTGCAGGATCGAAGCCGGGCACGCGGGCGTAACCGGGCCATAGCACATGTCATGCACGGCCTGAGCCTTGGCCTCGCCGTTGGCGACGACCAGGATCATGCGGGCATACATGATGGTCTGGGTGCCCATGGTGTAGGCCTGACGGGGAACGTCGTCGATGCTGTCGAACAGGCGGCTGTTGGCCTGAATGGTGCTCTCGGTGAGGTCGACGCAGTGCGTGCCCTTGGAGAAGTGGTCATCGGGCTCGTTGAAGCCGATGTGGCCGTTGTTGCCAATGCCGAGCAGCTGCAGATCCGGGTAACCGGCGGCGGCGACGATCTTGTCGTACTCAGAGCAGGCAGCGGCGGCGTCGGGGTTGGAACCGTCGGGCACATGCGTGTTGTTCAGGTCGATGTTGATGTGATCGAAGAAGTTCTCACGCATGAAGTAGTGATAGCTCTGGGGATCGTCGTGCGAAAGGCCGCGATACTCGTCCAGGTTGTAGGTGCTGACCTCGGCAAAGTCGACGTC
>URZJ01000127.1 GCA_900552395.1 uncultured Collinsella sp.
GCAGTCGCCGTGCATGGTCGTTGCGCCACGCAGCTCTACACGGGCCAGGCCGATTGGTCTGTCGTCGATGAGGTTGCCGACGCTGTCGAGATTCCCGTGATCGGTTCGGGCGATGTGTTCTCGGCCGAGGACGCTGCCGAGCATCTGCAAGGCTCGGGTGCCAGAGCGGTGTTTATCGCGCGCGGCATCTACGGCAATCCGTGGGTGTTCGGCGATGCCCGAGCCCTTGCACTCGATGGCACGCCGGTTCCTTCTCGCTCCTCGGTTGAGCGCCTGGAGGCTCTGCGTGAGCACCTGACGTTGACGCACGAGCTTCTGCCGCTTATGTCGCGTGCCCGTACGTATGCAAGCTGGTACTTAAAGGGCATGCCCCATGCCGCCGCCTGGCGCGCTCAGGTGGTGCGCTGCTCCACGTACGAGGAGTTTATGGCGCTGGTCGATGATATCGAGCGCGACGTGGTGCTCTGTGAGGCCGCGCTTGCCGCTGGTGAGCCGGTGCCCGCTCATCCGCTGGAGGCTTAAGGGTGGCCGTTACCGCGCTGTATGTGCATGTGCCGTTTTGCGCCCAAAAGTGCAGGTACTGCGACTTTGACTCGCGCAGTTTTCCCCCGTTCGACCTGGGCGCTGCGCTCGATGCCTATTTTGAACAGCTGTATGCACGCCTCGATGCCTATGGCGACGCCGGGGCGCTTGCACAGATCCGCACCGTCTATGTTGGCGGCGGCACGCCGTCGCTGGCGGGGGAGCGTCTGGTAGAACTCGCCCGGCGTATCTCTGCGAGGTGTAAGCCCGTTGAGTTTACCTGCGAGGCTAATCCAGAGTCGTTGACTCCACGGCTCGCTGCGGCGCTTGCCAGCGTAGGCGTCACGCGCATTTCTTTGGGAGTTCAGACCCTCGACAACGCCGAGCTTGCCTCGATCGGCCGTATCCACGATGCGGGTCGCGCCCTTGCGGCCATCGCCACGGTCAAGGATGCCGGGCTCGATGTGTCGTGCGACCTTATGTGCGGCCTTCCCGGGCAGACCGCTGTAAGCTGGCAGCGTACGCTCGATGGCGTGCTTGCGGCGGCCCCGCACCATGTGTCGGTCTATCCGCTCACGCTCGAGGAGGGCACGCCGCTTTACCGCATGGCGTGCCGTGACGAGTCGCTTGAGCCCGATGAGGATTTCCAAGCCGCATGCATGGACGTTGCGCGCGAGCGGCTGAGTTCGGCAGGCTACCATCCGTATGAGGTGGCAAGCTACGCGCTCGACTGCCATGAGTGTGCTCACAACATTGCCTATTGGACCGGACAAGGCTATCTGGGCTTGGGTCGTTCTGCCGCCGGTATGCTCGACGCCGGGGATTTCGATCGCTTGGCCGGGCTGTTTCCCGCCGTGCCCGCTCGCGGCGATGCGTATCGCGTGCGCTTGGTGCAACGCGACGATGCCGCTACGACGTTTGATGCCGAGTATCTGTCGCAGCGCGAGGCGGCAGCCGAGGATTTGATGCTTGCCTGCCGCATGACGCGTGGCATTGGGCCCGACTTGTTGGTTCGCTCGGCAAGCGTGATCGCTGCAGATGAGTTGGCGGCGGCCTGTGACCGTGCACTCGAGTTGGGCCTTGCCGCCTGGGTGCCCGATCATATTGAAGGACATGCGGGACGCGTCACCTCAAAAGACGTTATCGCAGGTCGCGTCCGTGCTCGTTTAGCGCCCACCCACTTGGGCTGGCTCGATGGAAATGTGCTGTTCGAGCTGTTTTGGGGTCTAGCCTAGGCCGCTCGGGTAGAATTACCGCAATATATACGCTGCTGTGAGCAGGAGGTTGCCGCGCATGGCGACGATGAACGAAAAAGATTACTACGAGATTTTGGGTGTCTCTAAGGACGCCACCTCGCGTGATATACAAAAAGCCTTCCAGCAAAAGGCCCGCAAGCTCCATCCGGACGTCAATAAAGAGCCGGATGCCGAGGAAAAGTTCAAAGAGGTTTCCGAGGCCTATGCCGTGCTTTCGGACGAGCAGAAGCGTGCGCGCTATGACGCCATGCGCTCGGGCAATCCCTTCGCCGGCGCTCCTGCGGCTTCTCCCTATGGCGGCGGCTACGCCGGTAGCGCGGGCTATGGCAATCCCTTTGAGGGCGGCTTTCCCTTTGGTGGCGCCTGGGGCCAGCCGCGTCGCGGGCAGGCTGCCTATAATCCCGAGAACGGCGCCAACGTGGTCGTCGATATTAAGCTCGACGCCAAGGAAGCCAAGGGTGGTGCCCGCAAGACCGTCCGCTATACGCGCTTCGATACCTGTGGTCACTGCGGAGGCTCGGGTTCTGTCTCCTCCGAGCATGCACATACCTGTCCGAGCTGCGGCGGTCGCGGCCACATCGACGTCGACCTGTCCTTCCTGTTTGGTGCCGGCACGTTTCAGTCGGTCTGCCCCGAGTGCGGCGGTTCCGGTAAGGTCGTCGCCGACCCCTGCCCCGATTGCGGCGGCAGCGGGCGAACCCGTGTGACCTCCGAGCAGACGATTGAGTTTCCTGCCGGTACGCACGATGGCGACGAGGTCCGTATTAGCGGTATGGGTCACGCCGGCACCAACGGTGCCTCGGGTGGCGATTTGGTCGGTCGCGCCCATGTTGAGGCCGAGCGCCTGGAAGGCAAGGCCCGTACCGGTTTTTACCTCATGGGTATCATCGCACCGTTTTTGGTGCTGTCGGCCATCTCCGGCGTGTTCTCGGCCTTTGCCGTGATGTGCTTTATTCCGTTTGCCATGGGCCTGTTCATGGTGCTCTCGGACGGCGTACTGCATCGCAGCCTGCTGTGGTGGAAGCGCGGCGCGATGCAGTTTGCCAATGGTTTTGCCAACGGATTTATGTTTGCGCTCGTGTCGGTTTGGTTTGCGAGCTGCTCGCAGCGTGCCATGCTTTCGCCCTACGCAATGCAATAACATCAAACCCTCTGTTTGCGGCCGGCCCAGCTTGGGTATAGGACGCACTGTGACAATAATGAAAGTCGGAAGGATTCGGTCGTGTCGGAAAATAGGGATTACTACGAGGTACTTGGCGTCGACAAGGATGCCGACGCGCGGACGATTAAACGCGCGTTTCTAAAGAAGGCCCGTACCGTACACCCGGACGTTTCGGACGACCCCGAGGCCGAGGCCAAGTTCAAGGAGCTCAACGAGGCCTATTCCGTTCTTTCCGATGATCAGAAGCGTGCTAACTACGACCGTTACGGCACTGCCGACGGTCCTGGTGGTTCGGGCTATGTCGACATCAACGATATCTTTGGTGGCATGGGCATGGACGACCTGTTCTCGTCGTTCTTTGGCGGTGGCGCCGGTGGTGGCGCCCGCAGCCGTCGTGAGCGTCGTCGCGGACGTGACATGGCCATCTCGCTTTCGGTGACGCTCGAGGAGGCGGCACTCGGCTGCAAAAAGACGATCAGCTATGATCGCCTTGCTCCTTGCGAGGACTGCAACGGTACCGGTAGGGCCGAGGGTGCACAGGAAAAGCAGTGCAGTCGCTGCCACGGTACGGGCTACGTCACGACGGTTCAGCGATCGTTTTTGGGCCAGGTTCAGTCTTCCTCGCCTTGCCCCGACTGCCATGGCGAGGGCACGGTTATCGACCATCCCTGCGAGACCTGCGACGGTCAGGGCCGCACGCCTTCGCACGAAAAGATCGACATCGATATTCCCGCCGGCGTTTCGACCGGTCGCCAGCTGCGTGTGAGCTGCTTTGGCGAGGCCGGCCTTCGCGGCGAGCCCTCTGGCGACCTGATTGTCAACGTGCGCGTTGCCGACCATGAGCGCTTTAAGCGCAACGGTGACGACCTGTACCTGGTGAGCGATATCTCGATTGCGCAGGCTGCGCTCGGCTGCGAGATCGAGGTCGAGGGCATTATGCCCGACGAGGTCGTTAAGGTGACGGTTCCCGCCGGCGCCCAGTACGGCGACACCGTGAGCGTCAATAATTACGGCATGCCGCGCATTGGCGGTGGCGGTTCGCGTGGCCGCCTGATCGTGCAACTGCGCGTGGTCGTTCCCACCAATCTTTCCAATAAGCAACGCGAGCTGCTCCGTGCTTTTGCCGACGAGATGGGCGATGACGTCGCTTCCGGTAAGAAGTCGGTGACCGACCGTATCAAGAGTGCCCTCGACGATATCCTCGATTAAGGAGCCCGCGTGCTCGCACCCCATATTTCCGTCGTCAACCTCGGCTGCCGTGTCAACCGGGTTGAGTCTGACCGTATCACTGCCGATCTTATGCGCCTGGGCTTTGCTATTGTGGAGCCCCAGGATGCCGATTTGATCGTCATTAACACCTGTGCCGTTACGGGCGAGGCCGAGGCCAAGACCCGTAAGGCCGTCCGTCATGCGCTGGCCCATCCAAATGAGCCCTATGTGGTCGTGACCGGATGCGTGGTCAATTTGCATCCCGAGGAGCTGTTGGAGCTTTCGGATCGCGTGATTGCCGAGCCGTCTAAGATCGATGTCGCTGAACGTGTCTGCGATGTGCTGGGCGTTGAGTCCGATAGCGTTCCCGCCTGCAGCGATGGTGACGTGGTCGATGCGCTCGGTCGTTCGCGGCTGGGCGTGAAGATCCAGGATGGCTGCAACCACCGTTGCACCTATTGCATCGTGTGGAAGGCCCGCGGCCCCGAGCGCTCCGTGCCCGTCGAGTCCGTGCTTGAGCAAGTTCGCGAGGCCCAGGAGGCCGGCGTGCCCGAGGTGGTGCTGACCGGTGTGAACCTGGGTGCCTACGATGGCAAGAGCGCGACCGACGAACATGTCGAAATCGATGAGCTGCTCGAGGCCATCATGGAGCGCACGACTATTGCGCATGTGCGCATTTCCTCGGTCGAGCCCATGGATATCTCTGAGCGCCTGCTTAAGGTTATGGCGCGCTATCCGCAGCGTATCGCCCCGTTTTTGCACCTGCCCGTGCAGTCCGGCTGTACGGCGACCCTGCATCGCATGGGTCGTCCCTATAGTGCGGAGGCCTTTGAGGGCACGGTGCGTATGATTCGCGCCAACTTGCCCCAGGCGTCTCTTTCGTGCGATGTCATCGTCGGTTTTCCTGGTGAGACGGACGAGGAGTTCGAGGAGTCGCTGGCGCTGTGCCGCCGTGTGGGTTTCTCGCGTATGCACGTGTTCCGCTATAGCAAGCGTCCCGGTACCCTTGCTGCCGACATGCCCGACCAGGTGCCGCCCGAGGTTATGGCCGAGCGCAGCCGTCGTATGCGAGACACGGCGCAGGAGCTCGCTATTGCCGATGCTCGTCGTCGCGTGGGCACTGTCGAGCGTGCCGTGCTCGAGTATGGTGACAGCCTGACGCTCGGTTCGTTCCATCATGCCCGTCTTGACGATACCTGTGGACTTACAGCCCCGTGCCTGCTCGATGTTGCTATCATCGGAGTCGATGATTCCGGCTTGGTCCATGCGCGCAGGGAGGTCCATGGAAGCCTCGAAGATTAGACTTACCGTTCCCGAGGGAATTGATCCCTCGTGCGTTTTGGGCGCCGGCGA
>URZJ01000128.1 GCA_900552395.1 uncultured Collinsella sp.
AGCAGGGCCTTGTTGGAGGCCGTGGCAGCAAGCCCTCGCTACCGTGGCGTGCACGTTTGCGGCTATCGTGCCGTGAGCGATGTGGTGGCGACAGAGCAGTTTGCAGCCATGGCGTTCCGGTTTCCGGCGGGGTTTAGTTATCTTTCCTTCCGGGGGACCGACAGCACGATTGTGGGCTGGAAAGAGGACTTTAACATGGCGTTCCGGTGTCCTGTGCCGGCCCAGGAATCCGCGGCGCGTTATGTGGACGAGGCGGCGGATGCGATTGACGGGCCGCTTTTGTGCGGAGGTCATTCCAAGGGTGGAAACCTTGCGGTGTACGGTGCGGCGATGTGCTCCGATGTCGCCCGTGAGCGAATCGAACGGGTGTATTCCCATGATGGTCCTGGCTTCGTCGAGGAGTTTCTGAACGGCAACGCCTTTGCCGATCTTTCCGGTCGAATCGACAAGACGCTACCTCGGTCGTCGATCTTTGGCATGATGTTCGAGACACAGGAGGACTATGCCATCGTTGAGAGCACCGAGTTCAGCCTGCTGCAGCACAATCCCTTTAGCTGGGTGGTTGATGGTCGCGACTTCGTGTACTGTGAGCGCCTGTCCGCCGGTGCTCGATACGTTGATGGCTCCATTCGCGAGATGCTGCTTGCAGTGTCGCCTAACGAGCGCGAGCGTTTTGTGGATGCATTGTTCTCCGTGTTTGAGGCTACGGGTGCTGAGCGGTTTGCGGATATCGCTGGGAATCTGCGCGAGAGCCTGCCTGTGATGCTCCAGGCTGCGCAAGGCTTTGACAAGGATACGCGACGCTTTGTCTCGCAGACCATCGTGGCAATCCTTAAGTGCGCACTGCTGCCCAAACGACCCCAGATCGACATGCCCGCTGCCGGCAAGAGTTTGGCAGAACAGCTCGAGGCTTGGCAGTCCGAGCTCCTGCGCTAACCATTGGTGCAAAGCAACCTGTCCCCGATGCACCAAGCTTCGATGCGCCTGGGGCGGGCTCGACCGCTATACTGGTTCGTGCCGAAATCGATCTAGAACGGAATGCCGTATATGAAAATCAATCACGCGATTCTGCATATCCTGGACTTTGACTCTGCCGTCAACGTTATGAGCCAGCGCGAGCTCGATATCGAGAGCCGTACCGTGCGCAACTTCGTGACCACGCATCTGCGCCGCGCACGTACCTCGGCCGACAATAAACGCGCCACGTTTGCCGAGAACTCTGCGTTTGGCGGCGAGCTCAAGGGCTATTTCTTTGGCGAGCGCGAGTTCGTGGACCTGTCGCAGCAGATTGCGGAGTTTATCTCCTCCGAGCTCACCAAAGCCGAGAAAGCCGAGTCAACCGACGTGCTCGTGGCCGATTTTGACGACGATGAGGATGCCCGCTGGTTTGCCGTGATGCTGCTGGGCTCCAAGCAGGCTTTTATGCACGAAGTGGGCCGCGAGGAGGGGGAGGTGCGCAACGACATCGCGCGCCACTACGCCATTCTGCCGAACCCCTCGCAAAAGGTGCCGAGCTATGCCATCGTGCGTGCGAGCACCATGGAGATCGGTTACGTGGACAAGAAGCGTAAGATTGCCGGTGAGGACCGTATGCTTATCCCCGATGGCCTGCTGCAGTGCGACACGGGCGTATCAGGCAAGGAGGTCATCGACACCGTGACGCGTGTGGTCGAGGAAGTCGCCGAGGAGCACGGTGCCAATACGGCCGTGGCGCTCGCCAAGGTTAAGGCTGCCGTCGCCGAGAAAGTCGAGGATGACGAGGAGCTGCCGCCCTGGGATATCGTCGATGAGGTCTTTGAGGACGAACCGGTTATCAAGGAGAGCGTGCGCGCGGCACTGACTGAGGAGAAGGTGCCCGAGCGTGTGCCCGTGGAGCGCAAGCAGGTCGAACGCGCGGCCGTGCGCAACCACAAGATTCGTACCGATACGGGCATCGAGATCAGCTTTCCGGCCGAGATGGGCTCGAACTCCGAGTACATCGAGTTCGTCAACGAGCCCAACGGCCTCATCTCCATCGAGCTCAAGAATATCGGCAGCATCGAGAATCGATAAGTTGCGTTACGCCTGCAGCGAGAAAGCGAAGGCCGAAGCCTCGGATGAGGGCTTCGGCCTTTTTACTTGGGGCTTAATTTCGCTACTGGTTGAGCATAAGTCAGCGAAAACGCCCCAGAGCGAGCAAGGTGACGTGAAAGAGGAGGGCATTGACCTTTTGGTCATGCCCGACGACTGAACGTCAGATTGCCGCTCTGGGGCGTTTGCAGCGTCGGCTAGTTACGCGGTTTGGTAAAACCGCGTAACCCTACGGACGCTGGCCCATGCCACCCTCGAGGGTGACAGTCTCGCCGTTCATATACTTAAAGTCGGGGCCGCAGAGCTGAACGACCACGCGGCCGATCTCCTTCTCGACGTCGCCGTAGTGGCCCGCCGGCGGCATGTGGACGTTGGCCTTGAACGCCTCGGGATAGGCATCCTGGAAGTTCTCGAGCGCAGCGGTCCAAGCAAGCGGGCAAACGATATTGACGTTGATGCCGTCCTTGCCCCACTCGTTGGCGGCAACGCGAGTCAGGCCGCGGATGCCCTCCTTGGCGGCAGCATAGCTGCACTGGCCGTAGTTGCCAAACAGGCCGGCGCCCGAAGCAAAGTTGACCACGGAGCCCTTGGTCTCTTTCAGGTGCGGATAGGCCTTCTGCATGTACAGGTAGGTAGCATACAGACCGGAGTAAATGGCCAGGTTAAACTGATCCATGGTGTGATCGGCAATGGTCACGCCCGAGGCGCTGGCCTGAGCGTTGTTGACGACGGCGTCGATGCGACCGAACTCCTCAATCGCCTTGTCGATAACGTTCTGCACGACGGCCTCGTTGTCCTGGCTGGCGGAGACATCGGCCTGAACAGGCAGAACCTTGACGCCGTACTCAGCCTCGAGAGACTCCTTGGCAGCCTCGAGCTTGGCGACGTTGCGGCCGGTGATGACGAGGTTCGCGCCCTCCTTGGCAAAAGCGATATCGATGCCGTAGCCGATGGAGCCGGCGGAACCGTCCTTGAGCGTGGCCTTGCCGCCGCCGGTGACGATCACGGTCTTACCAGTGAAAAGTCCCATACAAAGTCCTTTCAAATCGCGACGGGCCCGCCCGTCGACTGCGCGCATCCAACTTCACGCGCCAAAAGCTGACATGCAACTTTAGCGGGTTCAAGTGAAAAATAAAGCCCATGGCAGGCGAACGGTGCAACGTCTTTCGGCGAAGGGAATGTCAAGTAAAAATTGGATAGAGCGACCGAGTTTTTGTTAACGCAACGAGTCATCGAACACGTTTTGAAACTTTGCTGCGGGGCGCGGGATGTCGGCGCGAGACTTTATCATAGGGTGACGAACAACGATGAGGAGCACATGCCTATGACAGACGAGCTGGACCCCCAGACTCAACAGCATATTGATAATTCCGCAGACACCATTGACGACTGCGATACTTCCACCAGAAGCGATGGCGGCATTGATGCCGCTGTCGAGGAGGCTCCTGCCGCCGCAGACGAGGCCGCAGACGCAAATGTCGCCGCAGAGCAAGACAAAGAAGAGCAGCTAGAGCAGCCGGACCCGAGCGATACTGAGCCCAAGGCTGAGAACGCTCCGCAAGCAGCAGGCCCCATCGAGGTGTCTTCGGAAGAAGAGCTCGACGCCGTCATGGACTCCATGATGGATGCCGTCAAAGCGATGAAGGACGCTGTCGCCGATGCCGATGTCGACGCCGAGGAAGAGGAAGCCGCCGAGGCCGCCTCGACGTTTGTGCCCGGCGAGACCCCGGTTGCCGACCAGGGCAGCACCATGCCCTCGTTCCTGCAACTCGAGCACCCCACGATCGGCACCGACGCGGTCGACCCGCACGCAGCGGGCTTTTCCGTGATCGAAGGCGGCACCGGCAATATCGCCGCACCGCAGGCTGCCGATACGAATGCCGCCGAGGCCGCGCACCCGACCACCACGCATGCCCCCGCCACGAGCCGCGACCTGGGGAGCGCCGTCTCAAACACAGCTAACTCCGTGGGCACTTTTATCGCCCAGGGCGCGTCGGCCATGCGCGAGATGAACGCCGCCAAGAAGGCACTCGCCGATGCCCGCGCCTACCTGTCCGAGCTTGAGCGGCGCATCGCCGACCAGGCAGAGGAGCTCGAGACGCGCCAGGACATCGCAAGCCGCTACGATCAGATCATCGCCGATCAGCGCCAGGCAATCGCCACGGCACAAAAGACCGCTGCGGCCGCCGAGATTGACCGCGACGCCCATGCCGCCAAAGCGACGGAGCTCAAGGGCCAGCTCGAGCAAATGAAGGCAGAGGACGATGCGACCGAGCTCCGCCTGAAGGCTGCACTCGACGCCGTGGAAGCCCGCGAGGCGAGTTCGCGCGAGACCGGCAACCGCCTGGTTCGTCGCCTTGAGGATTCCAAGCGCATCCGCGACAAAGTGAAGGCTGAGCGCGATACCGGTGTCGCCGCCGCACGACACACTGCCGATGTTACGCGCGCACAGCTCGAGACCTTGCGTCGCGAGTATGCCGAACTGCAGCGCAACCCTTCGGCAAATCCCGCCAATTACACCGTGCGCACCAGCGAGCTGTCTATGCAAATCTCCGACGCTGCCGACGCCCTCCGCAAGGCCGAGGAAGACATTCCGCGCGTGACCGCCGATCTTGAGCATTCACTTGCCGCCGCCGAGCAGGCCGTCGAGCAGGCACAGGCTCCCATCGCCGACGCTAAACGCGCGCACCAGGCCGTAACGGCCGAGGCAGATGCCGCGCGCGACGAGCTGCAGTCCGCAAAAACTGCCACCGCGACGCGTCAGCGCGAGCTGCGCGAAAAGATCACCGCGCAGGACAAGGCACGCCGCGAGCAAGAGCAGGCCATCGCAAACGCCCGGGCAGATGCCGCGCATGCGCAGTCGATTATCGAGCAGGCGACCGAGGTGCACGACCATCCCGAGATCACCGAATCGCTCGCCGGGTCCTTGGCACGTGACAAGGCCGAGCATACCGAGACCGAGCGCGAAGTTGCCCAACTCGAGGCCGCCGAAGACGACGTGCGCAAGCGAACCCGCGACTCACGCGTCAAATTCACCGGAGCCATCGTCTGCATCATCGCCGCAATCCTGGTGATCATCGCAATCTGGCTGTTCATGAGCAAGTAAACCAGTTGCCAAAAACGCCCCAACGCAGTTGCGGTGAGATAGTTCCTGTTTAGCCCTCAAAAAGGCCAATTCAAGCACTATCTCACCGCAACTTTTTGGTGCAAAGGGGTCAGGCTACTTTGCACCAACTTGGTGCATATAAACCAGTCCCCATTGCGCCAACAACGTTTGCCCAGATAAAACCTGCCAAAATAAACCTGTCCCTTTTTGGCAGGTTGAACCACGGCAACACCGATGTTCTGGCAAAGTCAGCGAAAACCCGCCAGAG
>URZJ01000129.1 GCA_900552395.1 uncultured Collinsella sp.
GGCACTACCAACAACGGCTCTACCTCGAACGGCTCCGTTTCGAACGGCTCTGCTGCGGGCGATTCGTCTTCAAGCTCTGCCGGCAATACGGACAGCGCCGCCTCTGGTTCGACCGACGCTGATACCTCTAACTCATCCACCGGCTCGAGCGATTCGTCCGTTGGCGCCGGCTCTAACAACGGCTCCAGCTCTGATGCAACCCCTGATTCCGATGCTTCCAAGGACGACTCGAATAAGGCGCCGGACGCTCCCGTTGCTTCGCCGGACAAGAAGCCTTCTTTCTCCGTGCAGCTTGGTTCTACGCTGGGCTCTTCGCTGATGGCTGGCGTCAATAACGGTTCGACTTCGAACAAGGGCAATTCTGGTCAAGCTTCCACGGAAAAGACCGAGGCTGCAAAGGGCGACTCCAAGGACGAGGCTTCCGAGAAGACCGAATCCGATAAGGGTTCTAGCTCTGAGGAGAAGAGCGACAAGTCCGAACAGAAGAAGGACGAGGATAAGAAGTCTGAATCTGAGGAGAAGGACAAGAGCAAGGACAAGACCGAGGACGGAAAGCAGCAGGGCAAGGACAGCGGTAAGGGCAACACCGATGACCAGGTCCAGGGGCAAAATGACTCCAAAACGGTGACCACCACGACCACGACGACTATAACGACTAAGTCCTCGGGCGGCAACATGCCCAAGACGGGCGACTTGATTGTGATGGCGAGCCTTGCCAGTGCAAGCTTGGCCACACTGGGCGCTACGTCTATCGTAAGTGGTAAGCATAAGCTCGATCAGCAGAAGAAGGCTTCTGGGGAGGACGGCTTGGAGGAGTAATCTTCCAGATCGTTTTCTATAAGAGTTTGGGACGGGGTCCGGTGCGGCGGCATCGGGCCCCTTTTTTGTTGTGCAACGATTTGTTATGCCCCCTCGGGGGTCTGTTGCTACCGTTGCCCGAAATGTTTGCATGTCGATATTATTGCGCTCTACCCGCTCGCTACAATGGGCATCGTGCTGCGTTAGAAGGAGAGTTTACGGTGTCTGAACAGGTGAATTGTGGTTTTACTCATGCGTTTGGTGCACGGTTGCTCAATCATGCGGATAGCGCAGCTCTACCGGTTGATGCACACGACTTTTCCGATGCAATCAATCGGTGTTTACTCGTCGATAAGACTATGTTTATTGCCGATATATTGGACAGTGAAGCACCTGTTGCGTTTTGCTGTCGGCCCAAGGGTTTTGGCAAGAGCATGAATTTATCGATGCTCAAGTGCTATTTGGAACGACCTGATCACCGGCTGCTGGATCGAAGCCTGTTCGCTGGTACCCAGATTTGGCAGGCGGGCGGCGGTCGCTATCGTGATGAGTACGCGAGTTATCCGGTCATCATGCTCGACTTTACAACTGCCGCTGCGAGGCGCGACGCCGATGCTGCGGCGGCTATTCGCAGCGCTGTCGCGAACGAGTGCGCCCGATTGCTGCCGCTGCTTGCCGCACCTGATCTGTCAAGACGTGAGGTCCGTCTTATCGAGAGGGCGGCGCGTGGGGTGGCCAGCGATAAGGAGATCGATGCGGCGCTTGGCGTGCTTATCAAGCTGCTCCAGGCAGCTTTCGATGAGCAGGTTGTTCTTCTGATAGACGACTACGACGCGGTATGTCCAAAGCGTTTGGACGCTAAGGACGACGGTAGCGTGGATTCCCTAGAGTCGCTCAGCCGAATGTTGTTCGACACCATTGCCGATGCCGGCGACTCGTTGCGATTGACGTGTCTGATGTGCGAACGCCCCGGTCATGCCGAGTTTGCGTTGTCCCAACGTGGGGTTTCCTATCGGTCGGCGACAGCGTTGTCGAGTTGGTGTGATCGATGGTTCGGTTTTTCGGACGACGAAGTCCAAGTGCTGTTGGATTGCATCGGTCGCAACGGCTGTCTGGATGACGCGCGTGAGTGGCTCGAGGGCTATCTGTTTGGTGGTTTTTATTGCTCGAGCCCGGAGCGCGTGGTGGACTACGCACATCGCGATTGCGTCGCGCCCGTTCGGGCGGATCTGTATTGTTACGCCGACCGTCTGGGCGCATGCGTCGGCGGCTGGAATCTCATTCGCCTGTCCACATTGTTCGATTTGGTTGAGCCGCATGGGTTTATTGAGGCGCCAGTGCATATGCATGCCGAGGAGGTCGATGCCGCCAAGCCCGAAGATATCTGGACTGCGCTGTATCTGTCTGGATTCCTTACGACGGATATGACGGGGCATTCGGAGGACGGCGCGTGCCTTCGTTCCCTGCGTCTGCCTAATAACGAAGTGCGTCAGGCGCTCCGTCTTGTAATTCTGGAATGGTTTGAGTGCGCCGTTGAGGACGTTGGAGTTATCGACTCGTTCCATGACGGGCTGTGTCGAGGAGACGAGGACACTGTAAAGCAAGCTTTGAGCTGTGCTATCGGCGATCTGGGCATCGATGTGGGCCAATCAGATATGCCGACAGCCTATCATCTGGCGCTTCAGGGGCTCTGCTTTGGACTGCCCGGCTATTGCAATCCCAGCTCCAAGCGAAGTGGCGTCTCGGATCGCTGGGATATCCAGGTGATTCCCACCGGTCGGGTGTTTGACGTGGCCGACACGCTCGGCATGCTTGATGAGCGACCGCTCATTACGGTCAACATGTTGTACGACCCTGGCGTCGATGCCCTGGGCCTGGAACTGTTGGCGGTTCAGGCGCTACTCGACATAGAGCGCGACGGCATCGATGATATCCGCGTGCCGCGCCCCGCCGTCGGGCGCATGCGTTGGGGCTTTGGCTTTGACGGTCAGCGTGTGTCCGTGGTGTGTCAACGACTGTAGCGGCGGGCGAAAGCCCTTTACTACTCGGCGTCCTTCCGGGGCGGCATGGGCTTCCAGTTGGGATCCTTAACGATCTTGCGGGCGTCCTTCATGCCGCGGCGCAGCGCCGGAATGCCGGTCTTAAAGCATTTGTCGACTGCTGCCAGACGAATGAACTCCTTGCAGAAGGTCGCGGCATTGCCCAGACGGAACAGCATGGGGTGGTAGTCACCGTAGATCTGCATATAGCGAGCGAGGAAGCCTCGGTTGCGCATGATGTAGTAGCGGTTGGTGTCGCTCGTGGAGTTGAGCTGTCGTTTGCCGGCGATATCCCAGTTGGAGACGGCGCGGGCGCGCTTGAGCACCACGTCGGCAACCACGGCGGCGGGGAAGTGCTGGCTGGCCACGTAGCCGTAGCAGGCATCGTCGCCGTAGATAAAGAAGCGCGCGTCGGGCAGGCCAATCTTGTCGACCACGCGGCGCGAGAACATGCCGCCCTCAAAGCACAGTTGGTTCATGGTGCGGTGGCCCTCGGGCCCCAAGTCCCACTTGGCGATGGGGTTAGGGATGCCGAGCGAAAGGATGAGCTGGTACTGCCAAAAGAAAGCGCCGCCGTCAAAGTCCAGGCGCGAACCCTGGATGACATCGTAGCGGTCGGTCCACTTGGCAAGACGCTCGATGCCTTCGGGGATGACGAGCACGTCGTCGTCCATCACCCAGAACCACTGGGCCCCCAGATCGTAGGCGCATTTAGTGCCAGCGGAGAAGCCGCCCGCACCGCCGCCGTTTTCGAGCTGCGGGGCGTAGATGACACGGTCGGTGCCGCCCTGCGCGTCGGGCTGCTCGGTGTCGATGCCCCACAGGCTGGCCAGGCGCTCGTTGAATGCGGTGCACATGGCCTCGGTCTCGCGCGAATTCTCGTTATCGACAATCACGATGCGCCAGGGCGTTGCCGTGAGCTCGGTCATGGAGTCGAACAGGTTGGCCAGGAGTTCCTGGCGCTTGTACGTAACGACAACGATGGCGAGCTTATCGATGGGAGCGGGAAGGGTTGAAGGCATGGGGCAATATATCCTTTCACGCGCGGCGGGCGAGCGCTGCGCGGAAGCTATCGAATACGTCCTTGGGACTGTTCTATTGTAAAGGCTCACCGCACCTTGTCGGCAAGCTTTGAATAAAACGCAGGAACCTGCCCGCCGCATGACGTGCGGCTACTTTGCCCGCAAGAGGCTCCATAGATTATATAAACGCCCGCTGGCGCGCTGACCCTTTGATACCATGAAACGACAGGTATTTCCTAAGGAGCACATTTGTCTACTAACGTCTCTGGCAGCCCTGTTCTGTCGCTGCTTATTCCCATTTACAATGTTCAGCGCTACCTGCGCGAGTGTCTCGATTCCGCCCTGGCACAGACGCTCAAGGATATTGAGATCATCTGCATTAACGACGGGTCGACCGACAACTCGCCGGTGATTATCCGCGAGTATATGGAGCGCGATGGGCGCGTCAAGATGATCGACAAGGCCAACAGCGGCTACGGCGACTCGATGAACCACGGTCTGGAGATGGCGCGTGGCAAGTACGTTGGCATCTTGGAGTCCGATGACTTTATGGCGTCCGACGCACTCGAAAAGCTTGTCTCGGCCGCCGATACCAATAATGCCGACTTTGCGAAGGCGAACTTTGATTTCTACTGGTCTAAGCCCGAGGAACGCCGTTCGCTGCATGAGATGTTTAGACCTCAGGATTGTGGCAAGCCGGTGCACCCGAGCGATACGACGCAGTTCTTTAAGCAAAAGCCGTCGATTTGGTCGGCCGTGTACCGTCGCGATTTTCTTGAGCGCAACGGCATTAAGTTCCTGCCGACTCCGGGGGCATCCTTTCAGGACACGTCATTTGCCTTTAAGGTGATCGCGTGCGCCGATAAGGCTGTTTACCTGCATGATGCCGTGTTGTCGTATCGCCAGGACAACGAGAATTCCTCGGTCAATTCTTCGGCTAAGGTCTTTTGCGTCAATACCGAGTATGCCGAGATTGAGCGTTGGATTCGAGAGGATTATGCCCGCGACCACGCAAGTGATGACGTCGCGCGCATGCTCAAGTTCAATCAACTCATTAAGTACGATTCGTACATGTGGAACTATGTGCGCCTAGCGCCTAAGTTCTATAAGGAGTTCCTGGTGCAGATGGCTAAGGAATTTCAGGCGGCCTTGGACGCGGGGGAGTTTTCGCTTGACGACCTCAAGCCGTGGAAGCGCGCGAATCTCGCTGCCATTCTCAAAGATCCTGAGGGCTGGGTTGACGAGCATCCGAGTTTTGCGACGGATGGTGCCTTGGGGCGCGCTAAGTATTACGCCTCGGTTGGAGGCCCTGGCGTGGTCGCCGCCTTCCTCATCGAATCGCTGAGGGGGTAGGTCGGCATGGGAGAGGTCTCGTGTCCTAAAGCTACCATTGTCGTCCCCGTTTATAACTCAGTGCGTTCCATTCAGCGATGCCTCGATTCGCTGTTGGCCCAGTCCGAGCGCTCGATTCAGGTTGTCTGCGTCAACGACGGTTCGACCGATGATTCGTTGGACGTGTTGCGCCAGATCGCACAGGCCGACGATCGCGTGCTGGTGATTGACCAGG
>URZJ01000130.1 GCA_900552395.1 uncultured Collinsella sp.
AAGCCATCGTCAACATGGTTCCCGAGTGGCTGTCCGTTGGTCTGAACGTCTCGACCAAGATCATGACCGCCTACGGTCTGGCCCTGCTGCTCACCATGATGATCAAGAAGGGTATGACCCCGTTCCTGTTCATCGGTTTCCTGCTCGCCGCCTACCTCAACCTGTCCGTCATCGCGGTCGCTCTGATCGGTGTGTGCCTGGCTATCGTCTTCATGGGCTTCAAGTTCAACGGTTCCCATGCAGCCGCCGGTGTCGATTCCGACTACGATCCGCTCGAAGACGACGAAGACTAAGGAGGAACACACTATGGCAACCGCAACCAAGGACGTGTCCCTGAACAAGAAGGTCAGCCAGTTCTTCTGGCGCTCCTGGGCCATCCAGGCCTCTTGGAACTACGAGCGTCAGATGAACATGGGCTTCCTCTACGGCATGGTTCCCACGCTCGACCGCCTCTATCCCGACGAGTCTGACCCCAAGCAGCTCGAGGCCAAGAAAGAGGCCTACCACCGTCACATGGCGTTCTACAACTGCACCCCGCAGACGAGCGCTTTCGTCCTGGGCCTCGCCGCCTCCATGGAGGAGGAGTACGCCAAGGATCCCGAGAACTTCGACCCCGATTCGATCAACGCGGTCAAGACCTCCCTCATGGGTCCGCTTTCCGGTATCGGTGACTCCTTCTTCCAGGGCACCATCCGCGTCATCGCCTTCGGCCTGGGCGTTCAGCTGGCTCAGCAGGGCTCTATCATGGGCCCGATCCTGGCCATGCTCATCTCCATCGTCCCCTCCGTGCTGATCACTTGGTTCGCCGCCAAGATCGGCTACCAGGGTGGCCACGAGTACCTGAGCAAGCTCCAGGGTGGCGACCTCATGGAGAAGCTCATGTATGTCTGCGGCATCGTGGGTCTTATGTCCGTGGGCGGCATGATCGCTACGCTGATCGGCGCCACCACCCCGCTGCAGTTCGCTGAGGGCACCGTCGTTATCCAGGACATCCTGGACGGCATGATGCCCCAGATGATCTCCCTTGGCCTCACCGGCCTTATGTACTGGCTCATCAAGAAGAACGTCAACACCGGTTGGCTTCTCGTGATCGCCATCGTGGGCGGCATCGCCCTCTCCGCGGCCGGCATCCTGGCCTAGTCGCGACCAAGCGTCTAACCGCTTTCCCCCGGGGGCCTGCCTGGCATCCCATACCCCAGGCAGGCTTCCATCCCTGAACGTGTCAAAGGGACAGCTCCTTTGTCACATCCTCAACGGGCCGGCGACTCGGTCCAAATCACGGTAACCCTGCGTGCGTCCGGCAAAGTGGCGCCGCAAAAATCGAAAGGAATGTGTCAGATGTACGAGATCGACCTTAACCTCCCTAAGCAGATCGTCGCTGACGTCCTGTCCAACCACGAGATCCACAGCGTCGCCTTCGTCGGCTGCGGTGCATCCATGTCCGACCTTTACCCCGCCAAGTACTTCCTGGCCAACAACACGGACAAGCTGAACGTTCAGATCTTCACCGCTAACGAGTTCAACTACGACACGCCTTCCTGGGTCAACGAGCACACCTTCGTGATCACCTGCTCCCTGGGTGGCTCCACGCCCGAGACCGTCGAGGCCAACAAGACCGCCAAGAAGCACAACTGCCCGGTCGTCTCCCTCACCAACAAGGCTGGCTCCGCTCTGACCGTCGACGCCGACCACGTCATCGTTCACGGCTTCCACGCCAACTACGCTGCCAAGTGCGAGAAGCCCGGCTACGCCATCGCTCTTGCTGTCGAGATCCTTCAGCAGACCGAAGGCTATGACCACTACGAGGACATGATCACCGGCCTCACCAACGTCTTCGAGCTCTGCGAGAACGCCGCTCAGTCCGCCAAGGGCCTCGCCAAGCAGTTCGCCCAGGACTTCAAGGACGACGAGATGATCTACTTCATGGCCTCCGGTGCCTCCGAGAAGATGGCTTATTCTCACGCCGCCTTCCTGTTCACCGAGATGCAGTGGATCGACGCCGCCGCCTACAACACCGGCGAGTACTTCCACGGCCCGTTCGAGGTTTCCACCGAGGGTAAGCCCTACGTCTTCTTCATGTCCGACGGTGCCACCCGTCCGATGGACGCTCGCGCCCTCACCTTCCTTAAGCGCATGGGCGCCAAGGTCGCTCTGATCGACTCCAAGGACTACGGCCTGGCCGACGCCGTGCCCGCGAGCGTCGTCACCTACTTCAACCCGCTGCTGCACCTCGCCGTTATGCGCGAGTACGGCAACCAGATCGCCGAGGCCCGTCAGCACCCGCTGACCATGCGTCGCTACATGTGGAAGCTTTCCTACTAATCACAAGTAAGTAGACCTTACAGGTTGATTGAGAGGGGATGGGGTTTGCGCCCCGTCCCCTTTTTTGCTCTGGGGAGGGCGCGCCCGTCGCGCCGCAAAACCCCAGATAAAACCTACCAAAATAATCCTGTCCCTTTTTGGCAGGTGGGAGGAGATGCGTATGATCAAGGCAGTGCTGTTTGATATGGACGGCGTGCTGGTCGATACCGAGTGGTTCTATAACCGTCGCCGCGTGGCGTTTATGGAGGAGAAGGGGTTCCACTTTGACGAGATCCCCGATCTTTCGGGGTCTAACGAGCCTGCCATTTGGGAGGCGCTGGTGCCCGACGATATTGAGCTGCGCGAGCGTCTGCGCGTGGAGTACAAGCAGGTCTACAGCCCGGACCACCCCGTTCCGTATGCCGAGCTGCTCAACGAGCAGACGGAGCCGGTGATGCGCGAGCTGCACGAGCGCGGCGTGAAGTGTGCCATCGCGAGCTCGTCGTATCGTGAGTTGATTGACGAGCTGGTGGAGATTGCGGGTATCGCCGACGTACTGGACTACACCATCAGCGGTCACGAGTGCAGCGCGTTTAAGCCCGACCCCGAGATCTACCTGCGTGCCATGGAGGCGCTGGGTATGGAGCCTGCCGAGTGCCTGGTTATCGAGGACTCGCCGTTGGGCATCGAGGCCGGCAAGCGCTCCGGCGCCCGCGTCCTGGCGCTGCGCCCGCACGAGGGCGTCAACCTGGATCAGTCCGCCGCTGATGCCATCATCGATAGCCTCGCCGACATTCTGACCGCTTTATAGCGTCAATTCGCTACGAGAAGTACCGATTCACGCGTCTTTTGCGGCAGATCGGCTCATTTTGGCTTCGATTTGATCCGTTTGGCTCCGACTCAGACTAAGTGAGTAGACTTTTCAGCTCAGGCAGAGCACAAAGCGAATCTGCCTTAGTAAAACTGCAGGTCACAGAGGTGGCTGTTTTGGGTGTGCTCGACAGGTCGCGAATAGTCTACTCACTTAGATTTTGGGCTCTTTGGTTGGGGAGATGCTGGCTCGTTTTGGTTGTCGAGAGCGGGTGAATTGAAGCGCCCTTTCGCGCTCCATGCTACAATCGCCGACATGCCCCACAACTACATCTGCCTTCGAAAGGAGCCTACGTGGCGAACGCCATCGATCAGCTCACGGACCGCGTGCTCGTGCTCGGCCGCCTCACCATCGTTCGTCGCGCCATTACTGCCGTGGCGGTCACGATTTCCGCCGTTCTTCAGACATTTTTGATCCAGGCGTTCATTCGCCCCGCCGACCTGCTTCCGAGCGGTCTCACCGGCGTCGCGGTCCTGCTCGATCGCGTTACCTCGCTGGGCGGCGTTCATATCGACATCTCGCTCGGCATGCTCGCGCTCAACATCCCCGTGGCGCTTCTGTGTTGGAGCGGCATCAGCAGGCGCTTCGTCATCTTCTCGATGATGCAGGTCGTGCTTTCGTCGCTGTTTCTCAATATCTTTCACTTCGCCCCGTTTTTGGGCGACAAGATCATGCTCATCATTTTTGGCGGCGTGGTCTCGGGTCTGGGCGCTGCCATTGCGCTTAAGTCCGGCGCATCCACCGGCGGTACCGACTTTATCGCGCTGTGGGTTTCCAACCACACGGGCAAGACCATCTGGGGCGTTATCTTTGGCTTTAACTGTTTTATCCTGGCGATCTTTGGCTTTATGTTTGGCTGGGACAACGCGGCGTACTCCATCGTGTTCCAGTTTATTTCGACCAAGACCATCGACAGCTTCTACCGCCGCTATGACCGCGTAACGCTGCAGATCACGACGCGCAAGGCCGACGAGGTCATGAACGCCTATATCGACCATTTTCAGCACGGCATCAGCTGCGCCGAGGTCGTTGGCGGATACAGCCGCGAAAAGATGTACCTGCTGCACACCGTTGTCTCGACCTACGAGAGCCAGGACATCATCAAGTTGGTGTGCGACATTGATCCCGGCGCCGTGATCAATGTGTTCCACACGCTCAACTTTGTGGGCGGCTGGTGGGGCGGTCATGTCGACGAGCCTATGCCTACGGCCGTACCCGATCCCGACAAGCCCGCGCGCATGGCCAGCAGGCAGGCCCGTCTGCACGATCAGGAAAGCTTGCAGCAGGACGACGGCAAGTAAAGATTTGCTGTATGCGGTGTATCGTTTTATCAAACTAAGGTAACATATAAAAAGACGTTATATACGTATTAGTTATTTCGATATTTTGATAAGAGTGATCAGATATGCCCGCACCCAAAAATGCACCGCTTTACCAGCAGATTTACGACGAGATCAAGGATGCGATCGAGAAAGGTGTTTATGCACCCAAGGAGCGTATTCCGTCCGAGCTCGAGCTAGCCGAGCAGTACGAGGTGAGCCGAATTACGGTGCGTCGCGCCGTCGAGGAGCTGTGCTCCGATGGCTACCTGGTTAAGCAGCAGGGCCGTGGCACCTTTGTTTCCACGCCGCACATCAATCGCCAATTTCACGCCTCGACGCTGCAGACGTTTACCGCGCTGTGTGCCGGCAACGGCATGAAGGCCGGTGCGCACGTGATCGATCGCCAGATTGTGCCGGCGCGCCAAAACGAGATGGAGTTCTTTGGCCTGCAGAAGGATGCGCTGCTGCTGCACATCAAGCGCGTGCGTACTGCCGACGGCGAGCCCATCTTTGAAGAGAACATCTTTGTGCCGTTTGACGCCTACCGTGAGCTGTTGACGGCCGATCTTGAGGACAAGTCGATTTTTGCCGAGGTCGAGCGTGTTGGCGGAACGCCGATTGTCTCGGTTGGTTACCGTACGGTCGAAGCCGTTCGCGCCAACGCCGAGCAGGCGGCTGAGCTGGGCATTGCTCCGCACGATCCGCTGCTCAACCTGCGCGCCGGCTTTATCGGACCCAATGGCGAGCCGGTCCTGATGGGTAAGCAGTACTACGTGGGATCGCGCTACGTCATGGTCATGTAGCTCTAGTTGCGCGGTTTTCCAAACCGCGCAACGGCTCGACGCTGCAAACGCCCCTAAGCGGCAATCTGACGTTCAATCGTCGGTCGCGT
>URZJ01000131.1 GCA_900552395.1 uncultured Collinsella sp.
CGCCGGCCCTCCACGCCACGACCGAGGAGTCGAAGCAGTCCCTGATGGCCGACAGGTAGACCTTCCTGCCGGAGGGCAGCCTGAACTCGGTGATGTCGGTGAGCCACAGGAAGTTCGGCAGGGCCGAGCGGAAGTCGCGGCGCACGAGGTTCGGCGGGGCCGGCGTCGGCTCGCCCGCATAGGAGCTGTAGGGCCTCCTCTTCCTCCTCATCCACCTGGGGACCAGGCCCTCCTCGCGCATGATGCGGAGGACGACCTTCTCCGAGGCGCGCACGGGCTCGTCGAGCTCGCGCAGGCGCGCCGTCACGAAGCGGTACCCCCGCGCCCCCTCACCGTCCTCGGTGAAGATCCTGCGCACGAGCGCGCGCAGGGGCGCGAGCCGGTCGGGCCTCGCGATCGCGCGGCGCTGGTACTCATAGGAGCTCTTTGATATCCCCAAGGAACTCGTGAGTTCTCTCAAGGACCACTTCCCGCACGGCCTCAGGCGGTCTATCACCAGGGTCTTCTCCCTGTTCGACATCCCGTCGAGGCTCGCGGCTTTTAAAACGTCGTTCACCGCCCTGAGGACGGCGTTCTCCAGGACGAGGCGCTCTATCAGGGCGTCCTTGTCGTCCGGGTCGATGTCGGGGTACACCGGACCGTCCCCGACGACCTTCGGCAGATCCATCTTCGCGACCGCCCTCCCGACGGTTCCGCCCGCGGCCCCGGCCCTCGTCCAGCGCGCGACGGCGCTCTTGCTCGGCCCGTCGAGCTCCCGGGCTATCTCCCTGCACGAGAGCCCGGAGCGGCGTAGCTCCCCGGCCCTCTCCACTACGGCTCTACTGTATGTCATGCGGACTCCAAACCGGACCTGATGGTCCAACTTTTTGTCCGCAGTCCCACCTGCCAAAATTAACCTGTCCCTTTTTGGTCGGTTGCCGCTTAGGGGCGGATTGGCAACGCTCGCTGATTATGGTCTTGACCTGCGCTAGAATAGTGGCATCTGAATGTCCGGGCGCATGGAGGCGTGCGCCCGTATGCTGAGGAGGACTCTATGGCAACTGTTGCCGCACCTATCGATGCTACGTCGACTGCCGCTTGGAAGGCGCTCGAGGCTCATCAGGAGAAGCTCGAGGCCGAGGGTATCGACCTCAAGGCCTGGTTCGCCGCCGATGCCGAGCGCGTGAACAAGCTGAGCTTTGACGCCGGTGACCTGCATTTCGACCTGTCCAAGAACCTGGTGACCGATGAGACCGTCAAGCTGCTGTGCGATCTTGCCCGCGAGGTAAAGCTCGAGGAGCGCCGCGACGCCATGTTCTCCGGCGAGCACATCAACACCACCGAGGACCGCGCCGTCCTGCACACCGCGCTGCGCCGCCCGGCAAGCGAGAAGGGCCAGCTCATCGTCGACGGCCAGGACGTCGTCGCCGACGTGCACGAGGTTCTCGACCGCATGTATGCCTTCGCCGAGCGCGTGCGCTCCGGTGAGTGGAAGGGTGTTACCGGCAAGAGGATCGAGCATCTGGTGTCCATCGGCATCGGCGGCTCCGATCTGGGCCCGGTCATGGCCTACGAGGCCCTGCGTCCCTATGCCGACGCCGGTATCGACTGCCGCTATATCTCCAATATCGACCCCAACGACCAGGCAGAGAAGCTCCGCGGCCTGGATCCCGAGACCACGCTCGTGATCATCGTCTCCAAGACCTTCACCACGCTCGAGACCCTCACCAACGCCCGCGAGGTCAAGACTTGGATGCTCGAGCAGCTCAAGGCTCAGGGCGCCATCGACGGCTCCGATGAGCAGAACGCCGAGGCCGTGGCAAAGCACTTCGTCGCCGTTTCCACCGCACTCGAGAAGGTTGAGGCCTTCGGTATCGACCCCGCCAATGCCTTCGGCTTCTGGAACTGGGTCGGCGGCCGCTATTCTGTCGACTCCGCCGTGGGCCTGTCGCTGATCGTCGTGCTCGGTCCCGAGCGCTTCCAGCAGTTCCTCGAGGGCTTCCACGCCATCGACGAGTACTTCTGCAACACGCCGCTCGAGAACAATGCCGTCGCGCTGATGGGCCTGCTCAACGTCTGGTACGTCAACTTCTTCGGTTCCAAGAGCCACGCCGTGCTGCCGTACTGCCAGTACCTGCACCGTTTCCCGGCCTACCTGCAGCAGCTCACCATGGAGTCCAACGGCAAGCATGTCCGCTGGGACGGCAGCGCTGTGACCTCCGATACCGGCGAGATCTTCTGGGGCGAGCCCGGCACCAACGGTCAGCACGCCTTCTACCAGCTGCTGCACCAGGGCACCGTGGTGGTCCCGGCCGATTTCATCGCCTTTGCCAATACCGCCAACCCTGCGACCGACAGCGGTCAGGACGTGCACGAGCTGTTCCTGGGCAACTTCCTGGCCCAGACCAAGGCGCTCGCCTTTGGTAAGACGGCCGATGAGGTGCGTGCCGAGGGCACGCCCGAGCAGATCGTCCCGGCCCGCTGCTTTGAGGGCAACCGTCCGACGACCTCGATCTTCGGTGACACGCTGACCCCGTTTGCGCTCGGCGAGCTCATCGCCCTGTACGAGCACATCACGTTTGTCGAGGGCACGGTCTGGGGTATCGACTCCTACGACCAGTGGGGCGTCGAGCTGGGCAAGCAGCTTGCCAAGCAGATCACCCCGGCCTTCCACGACGACGCCGCCAAGGCCGAGCAGGACGCTTCGACTCAGGCGCTCATCGAGTTCTACCGCGCTCACCGCAAGTAGGATTCGCTGCGAAAACTCATAGCCGACAAGGGCCCGTATCCGTTGGGATGCGGGCCCTTTGCTATTTGGATAGGATGGAATGTATCGGGAGGCGCCTCGACGGGCATCGCAATCGTCGAAGGCGCGCCGTTCATGTTTGGGACAATATGACATTTTTCCCGTTGCAAACAACGCCGCCGTGGGTGTTCTGTATGATGGCTCAGAAAAGGTTGTTCAATGTCAGGGAGGCATATATGGCAATCAAAGCCATCGCAATGGATATCGACGGTACGCTCACCAACGACCAAAAGGTCATCAGCCCGCGTACGCGCGAGAAACTGCTCGCGGCGCAGGAGTCGGGCATTAAGCTTATCTTGGCTTCGGGTCGTCCCGCATGGGGGCTGCATGCCTTGGCGCAGGAGCTCGACCTTCAGAACCATGATGGTCTGCTAGTTGCCTTTAATGGCGCGCACGTCGTCGATGCTCAGACCGACGAGGTGCTGTTCGATCAGGCTATGCCTGCCGACGAATTGCATCGCCTGATTGATCACCTGCGTAATTTTGACGTGATCCCCATCATCTCGCTCGGTCGCGATTTGCACGTCGAGGACTCGTACCATTGCATGATCACGCTGCCTGACGGCTCGCAGAAAAACATCGTCAAATACGAGCGCGATGCGTGCGACCTTAAGATTCGCGAGGTCGAGAGCCTGCATGAGGTCGTGGACACTTATCCCGTGGACAAGCTGCTGACGGCGGGCGATCCGGCCTACCTGCAGGCGCATTACGAGGAGATGTATGCGCCCTTTAAGCAGACGCTTTCGGGCATGTTTACGGCCGACTGGTACTTTGAGTACACGGCGCCCGGTATCGATAAGGCCCGTGCGCTCGAGGGTGCCCTGCCCAAGCTCGGCATCGATGCCAGCGAGGTCGTATCGTTTGGCGACGGCCAGAACGACAAGTCTATGATCGAGTGGGCTGGTACCGGCGTCGCCATGGGTAACGCTGTCGATGAAGTCAAGGCCGTGGCCCAGATGGTGACCGCCAACAACAACGAAGACGGTATCGCGGTAGCACTTGACCAGCTGCTGGGTTAGAATCGCCGATAGTGCATGGTTCGGGCGTCCGCTTGCGGGCGCCCTTTTGTTAGGGAGGGTGCCGTGTCCGCATTTCCGTTCGACGCCGTTATCTTTGACATGGACGGCGTCATTGTCGATACCGAGTATTACTACCTGGGGGAGACTGCCGCGTTTGCCAAGGAGCTTGGGTTGAATCTGACCCAAGAGGAGTTGAACGGGCAGGTTGGTACCTCACATCAGTTCTTCCTGCATATGCTGGTCGATTGGTTTGAGCGCGCCGGTAAAGGGCACTTCACTGGCGAGGAGGCATTGGCCCGTTGGGACGAGTGGGCGCATAAGCGTCCGCGTGACTACCAGGCTTTGATTAACCCGGGCGCTGTGGATACGATTCGAGAGTTGCCGCGCCGCGGCGTTCGCGTGGCGCTGGCGAGCTCGTCTCCCATGGACAGCATCGAGGAAGTACTCGATGCATGTGGTCTGTCGGATGCCTTTGAGTACGTGGTGAGCGGCGAGCAGTTTAAGGAGAGCAAGCCCGAGCCCGACATCTACCTGCATGCGCTGGACCTGTTGGGGCTGCCTGCGGTCCGTTGCTGCTGCGTTGAGGATTCGGTGCCTGGCATCACTGCCGGCAAGCGAGCGGGTCTGACGGTAATCGCCAAGCGCGAGGAGCGGTTTGGCTTTAGCCAGGATGCTGCGGACAAGATCATCGACCAGCTGCCGGAACTGCTTGAGCTTTCTTAGGAGCGCGGTAGTTGCGCGTTTTTCGGGTCTGATGAGTAAATAGCCGACATTTTGGTGCGACACCTAGCATACTTTAAGCTAATGCGGGCTTAAGGACTTGTTGAATGCCCCTAAGTCCGTTTTAGGCTTAATTGTGCTTGGAGAGGGTATATGCCACCGACTGAAGGGCTAACTGACGGTAAAGCAGCGATACCGCTGTACCAACAGGTTATCGATATCATCAAAAACGAAATCAACTCCGGTGCCTACAAGGCAGGTGCGCGGATACCCAACGAATTCGAATTGGCTGAGAGCTATAAAGTTGGCCGCGTTACCGTGCGACGCGCTATTGAGGAGCTCGTCCAACAGGGCTATCTAACGAAGCGACAGGGGAAAGGCACGTTTGTCAATGCCCCCAAGCTCAAGCGCAAGATTCGCCAGAAGGATGACGTCCAGAGTTTTTCGGACGCATGCCGCGTTAACGGAATGGAACCGGGGGCGCGTGTCATTTCGAGAAAGATGCTGCCGGCGGATTCCACCGAAGCACAGTTCTTTGGTGTTCCCGTTGGAACTGACTTGATCTGCGTTGAGCGCGTGCGTACTGCCGATGGCGTCCCTGTCATGCTCGAGAACAACATATATGTTTACGAGGACAACGCCTATCTATCAACGGCACCTCTATCTAACCAATCCATTTTTGAGTTCGTGCGCAACCTGACGGGCCGCACGCCCGCGTTTACCGACCCATGCACGCTTGAGATCGCGTGTGCGTCGCCCGAGGTCGCTCGGTTGTTGGCAGTTCCCGTTGGCGAACCCTTGTTTTATATG
>URZJ01000132.1 GCA_900552395.1 uncultured Collinsella sp.
CGCAGGGGCAGCATAGAAGACGCCCACCATGGGAGCAGTCACCTCGGTGCCCTTGGGCTCCGGCGCGGCGGCAGGCCCCTGCGCGGCGGGCTCCGGCGCGGCGGCAGGCATGGCGACAGGAGCCACCGCCGGAGCGGCCACGGCACCCGGCATAGGCATGGGCACGGCAACCGGCTGCGCGGCACTCGCGCGCTCGAGTTCGACCGCGGTGCCATCGGGCTCCTCAACACGTACGCGCGTAAGGCCGCGGTCCTCCATCACATCGGCTATCTCGGCAAGTCTTTTGGAATCCATGCTCTAGCTCCTCGTATATCTACGCAGCGCGATGGCGGCGTTGTGCCCGCCAAAGCCCAGGTTGGTCGAAAGCGCCCAGGTAAGGTCGGCGCGAACCGCTCGAATAGGCGTGTAATCAAGATCGCAGGCGGGATCGGGCGTGTGGTAGTTAATGGTCGGGGGCACCACGCCCTGCTCGAGCGCCATGGCACAGGCCATGACCTCGATGGCACCCGTGGCACCGATCATGTGGCCGGTCATCGACTTAGTCGACGAGACGTGCGCGGCGCGTGCCGCGTCCTCGCCGAGCGCACGCTTTATGCCCGCCGTCTCGGACGAATCGTTGAGCTTGGTCGAGGTGCCGTGGGCGTTGATGTAGAGGCCCTCGGAAGGCTTAACGTCGCCCTCGGCCACCGCCAGCGATATCGCACGGGCAATGCCGGCAGCCTCGGGATCGGGGCTCGTGATGTGATAGGCATCATCGGTGTTGCCGTAGCCCACGACCTCGGCGTAAATGTGCGCACCGCGCGCCTGCGCATGTTCCATGCTCTCGAGCACGAGCACGCAGGCGCCCTCGCCCATCACAAAGCCGTCGCGGTCTGCATCGAACGGACGGCAGGCCGTCGCGGGATCGGGGTTGGTGGTCAATGCGCGGCAGGACGTAAAGCCTGCAACGGCATCGGGGATAATGGCCGCCTCGGCGCCGCCCGCGAGGATCGCGTCGGCATAGCCGTGCTTGATGGCGCGGAACGCCTCACCCACCGCATGGGCAGAAGTCGCGCAGGCAGTCACGACGGGTAGGGTCGGGCCCTTTGCCTTATGGCGAATCGCGATGTTGCCCGAAGCCATGTTGGGAATCATCATCGCGATCATGTAGGGCGATGCGCGACGAGGCCCCCGATCGGCGATCGCGTGGACGTTGTCGACGAGTGTCTGCATGCCGCCCACACCCGAGCCCACGTAGACGCCCAGGCGCTCTCGATCGATGGCGCCTTCGACATCAAAGCCCGCATCGTGCATGGCCTCGTCCGAAGCCGCCATCGCAAACTGAACGCAGGGGTCGAGATGCTTGGCGTCACGCTTGCCAAAGTACTCGTTGCCGTCAAAGCCCTTGACCTCGGCCGCCACCTTGACAGCAAACGCATCCGTATCGAAGTGCGTAATCGGGCCGATACCGCACGTGCCGGCGCACATAGCCGCCCAGGTGGCAAGCGCGGTGTTGCCGAGCGGCGATACGGCACCTATGCCGGTGATTGCAACTCTCTGTTCCATCATGGTCTCCTCATCCAAGCCGTTCTTCGGCCCTGGTTTCTACATCGCCATTCCGCCGTCAACGCGTACAACCTCGCCCGTAATGTAGGAAGCCGCATCGCTCGCCAGAAAGCGCACCACGCCGGCCACTTCCTCGGGGCGCGCCATGCGCTTTAGGGGAATCTGCTCCTCGGTTGCCGCGCGAACCTTCTCCGAGAGCTTTGACGTCATATCCGTCTCGACAAACCCCGGGGCGACCGCGTTCACTCGTACGCCGCGGGGCGCAAGCTCGCGCGCCACCGCCTTGGTAAGCCCTATCACGCCCGCCTTGGAGGCAGCGTAGTTGGCCTGCCCGGCATTGCCCATCAGGCCCACAACCGAGCTCATGTTGATGACGCAACCGCCGCGCTGGCGCATAAAGGTCTTGGCGAGCGCGCGCGTCGTATTGAACGTGCCCTTGAGATTGACATCGAGCACGCGGTCGAAGGCATCGTCGCCCATACGCATGAGCAGGCCGTCGCGCGTGATGCCGGCGTTGTTGACGAGCGCCCAAATGGAGCCAAAGTCGTTGAGGACCGTCTCCACGCACGTGTTGACGGCGGCGGGATCGGCCACGTCACATTGATATGCGCGCGCCGTGGCGCCAGCCGCCTCGCAGGCCTCGCACGCCTCGCGCGCCGCATCGACGCTGCCGGCATAAACGACGGCGATATCGTAGCCATCCTCCGCCAGGCCCACGGCACAAGCGCGACCAATGCCGCGTGAGCCGCCCGTGACCAGCGCCACGCGGCGCGATCCGTCGCGCTCGAGCGCGCCGTTGTTCAAGTTGCCCATGTCATTCCTTTCGGGTTACAGCCCTGTGAACTATGCGAGCTCGTCGGCAATAGCTGCGACCTGCTCGGCCGTTTCGCACGAATACACGCGAACGTCGCTCAGCGTACGCTTGACCAGGCCCGACAGCGTTTTGCCGGGGCCGACCTCAATAAACGTGTCGATGCCTTGATCCTGCAGAGCATGCAGCGCGTCGACCCAGCGCACGGCATGACTCACCTGGTTGGCCAGCACCTCCGATGCCGCCTGCGGGTCGGCCGGATAGGGCGCCGCCGTCATATTTGCCATGACCGGAATCAGCAAAGGGGACGGGGCGTGCCCGGCTTGGATATACGTCGCCAGCCCCTCAGTCGCCTCGGCCATATAGGGGCTATGGAATGCACCCGACACCGCGACCTTCATGGCGCGACCGCCAGCCTCTTTTACCAGGGCGTCGAGGTTCTGCAACGCATCGGGCGCTCCGGCCACAACCGTCTGCTGGGGACTGTTGTAGTTGACCGGCCAGCAGTTCTCGCCGGCCTGTTTTGCCAGGCCCTCGACTTGCGCTGCATCGAGCTTGATGACGGCGCGCATGCCGCCGGGGTGACGCTCAGCCGCCGTGGCCATCAATGCCGCGCGCTCACACACGAGCTCAAAACCCGCTCGTGTATCGAATGCCCCCGCAAAGGTGAGTGCAGCGACCTCGCCCAGCGAGAATCCCGCACAGGCGGCAGGCACCACGCCGCGCTCGCGCAGGGCGACGGCAACAGCCAAGTCGTGCACGAACACGCAAGGCTGCGTGTTCTCGGTCTGTGAGAGCTCCTCTTTCGAGGCGCTCCGGCACTGTTCGCTCGTCCCCGGGCGCACCTCGTCGGCAATGGCAAACACCTCGGCAGCCGCCGGCGATGCTTCGATGAGGTCGACGCCCATCGCGGGGTGTTGGACGCCCTGGCCGGCAAACAGAAACGCTACGCTACCCATGCGGACGCACCCTTCAGGACATGCTCGGCGCCATCGACCAGATCGTCGACGATTTCGCATGCACTCTGGCGTTCGTTGACCATGCCAGCAATCTGTCCGCACAGATACGAGCCCTCTTCGTAATTACCGTCCTTTGCGGCTTTACGAAGCGCGCCCGTGCCCATGGCCTCGAGTTCCTCGGCATTTGCGCCCGCCGCCTCGCTCTTGGCATACGCGTTAGTGAAGGGGCTCTTGAGGGCGCGAACCGGATGCCCCGTCGAGCGTCCGGTCGCACGCGTCGACGTGTCGCCCGCCTTGAGCACCAGCTCTTTGTACTGCTCCGATACGGTGCACTCGTTTGCGACCAGAAAGCGTGTTCCCACCTGCACGCCGGCGGCGCCGAGCATAAAGGCGGCCGCCACACCGCGGCCATCGGCGATGCCGCCAGCCGCAACCACGGGAATATCGACCGCATCGACAACCTGCGGCACCAGTGCCATCGTCGAAGTCTCGCCAATATGGCCGCCCGATTCGGTGCCCTCGGCAACCACGGCAGTGGCTCCGCGACGCGCCACGAGGCGAGCCAGAGCCACCGAAGCCACGACGGGAATAACCTTGATGCCCGCATCGCCCCAGGCCTTCATGTACTTGGTGGGATTGCCGGCGCCGGTCACCACAACGGGCACCCGCTCATCAATCACCACTTGTGCGACCTCGTCGACAAACGGGCTCATGAGCATGACGTTGACGCCAAAAGGCTTATCCGTCTTGGCGCGCAGCTCGTGAATCTGGTCGCGTAGCCAGTTGGCATCGGCGTTCATCGCCGCGATAATCCCTAAGCCGCCCGCCTCGGACACTGCGGACGCCAACGAGGCGTCGGCAATCCAGGCCATACCGCCCTGGAACACGGGCTTTTCAATGCCGAGCAGATCGCAGAGAGGAGTCTTGAGCATCTCTACTTCTCCAATGCCGCCTCGACCGTATCGGCGAACTCGCCGACCGTCTTGGGGTTCTCCTCGGTATCGAGCTCAATGCCAAACTCGTCCTCGACGGCAACGAGGATCTCGACGGTACCCAGGCTGTCGAGGCCAATCTCCTCGAGCGTGGACTCGGGCTTCATCTCGACATCGTCAAGACCGGCGGTCTCGCGGATAACGTCGCAAACGCGCTCGAAGGTCTTCTGATCTGCCATGGTAGTTCTCCTTTGTTTGTGCCCTAGGGGCGTTTTTTCCTATGTGCAACTACTTCCAACGAAGCAGATAGCCACCTATATCCAGACCGGCGCCAAATCCAACGAGGGCGATGGTGTCGCCTGCATTCAGTGCGTCGGTACTTGCCAGCCGGTCAAGCGCAAAGGGAATGCAGGCGCTCGAAATGTTGCCGGTCTCCCGCAGCGTTCGAATCACGCGCTCGTCTGGCACGCCAAGGCGCTTGACCGCCTGACTCAGGATTCGTTCGTTAGCCTGATGGAATACAAAATGATCGATATCCTCGACCGAAATGCCCGCCTCGCTCGCAAGCTTATGGACCGTGTCGCAGATGGCGTTGACGCCGAACTTGAACACACGGCGGCCATTCATGGACAGCACGCTCTGGCGGTCCGAGGGAACCTTGAATGGCGAGGTGCCATCCAGCCCGGGAACGCGCAACGTCTCGACATCGGGTGTGGTCGAAAGCTCAACAGCGAGGGGATTCTCTCCCCCAGCCTCTATGACCGCAGCACCCGCGCCATCGCCAAAGAGCACGCACGTGGCACGGTCGGTCCAATCGAGCGCGCGCGTCATCTGCTCGGCGGCAACGACCAGCACATGCTCGGCGCGACCGCGGGCGATATAGCCCTCGGCGACATCGAGCGCAAATACGAAGCCGGCACAAGCCGCCGAGACATCGAAGGCAGGGCACGTCGCGCCTAGTCGCTCAGCAACGGCACACGCCTCAGCGGGAACAAGGTGATCACCTGTCGTCGCCGAGCAGACGAT
>URZJ01000133.1 GCA_900552395.1 uncultured Collinsella sp.
ATGCGCAGAGCCTCAGCGGTCAGCTCGTAGCGGTCGATGCGGTTGACACGAACCATGTCGTACGGGGTGGTGGTGGAGCCCTCCTCCTCGTAGCCGTGGACGTTGAAGTTGTCGTGGTTCGGACGGTCGTAGATCAGGCCACGCACGTCGTGAGCGTAGGAGTGGTACGCGAACAGCACCGGCTTGTCGGCGGTGAAGATGTCGGGTAACTCCTCGTCGGTCAGAGCCTCGTCGTTCTCCTTGGCGGACTGCAGGGAGAGCAGGTCGGCAACGTTCACAACCTTGAACTTGACGCCCAGTTCCTTCAGCTTGTCGGAAGCAGCCATGATCTCCTGAGTCGGGACATCGCCGGCGGCGGCAAGCACGACCTCGGCCTCATCGTTGTTCTTGGCGGTGGAAGCCCAATCCCAAGCGGCGGCACCCTTCTCGAGCTCGGCACGAGCCTCGTCCAGGGTCAGCCAGGTGGCAGCAGGCTGCTTACCAGCGATGATGGCGTTGATCTTGTTGGTGGACTTGTAGCACTTCTCGGCGATGGCCAACAGCATGTTCGCATCGGTGGCGAAGTAGATGCCGATGACGTGGTCGTTGTGGAAGCACTTGTTCAGCAGGACGGAGGTGACACCCGGATCCTGGTGGGAGAAGCCGTTGTGGTCCTGACGCCAAACATGGGAGGAGACCAGCAGGTTCATGGAGGCGATCGGCTTGCGCCACGGAATCTCGCGGACGGTAGCCTCAAGCCACTTGGCGTGCTGGTTCAGCATGGAGTCGATCACGTGGACGAAGGACTCGTAGGAGCTCCAGATGCCGTGACGACCGGTCAGCAGGTAGGCCTCGAGGAAGCCTTCCATCTGGTGCTCGGACAGCTGCTCAACGACCTGGCCGGAGACGCGCATGTGCTCGTCGACCTCGTCGGAGATGTAGCCGGCATCCCACTGCTTGTTGGTGACTTCGTAGGAAGCCTGCAGACGGTTGGAAGCGGTCTCATCCGGTCCGAAGATGCGGAAGTCGCGCGGGTTGTTCTTGATGATGTCGCGAGTGTAGGCACCCAGGGTACGGGTGGCCTCGAGCTGGCCCCAGCCGTGGCCGTACTCAGCCACTTCCTTGACCTCGTAGTCCTCGAGGTTCGGCAGCTTCAGGTCGTTGCGGATCACACCACCGTTGGCGTTCGGGTTGGCACCGATACGCAGCTCGCCCTTCGGCATGAAGGCAAGGACGTCGTCCTTGACAGCACCGTTGGCGTCGAACAGCTCTTCCGGCTTGTAGGACTCGAGCCAGTTCTTGAGAACCTCGAAGTGGGCCTCGGTGTCGCGGGCGGAAGCCAGCGGCACCTGGTGGGAACGCCAGGAGCCCTCGGTCTTCTTGCCGTCGATGTACTTCGGGCAGGTCCAGCCCTTCGGGGTGCGGAAGATCAGCATCGGGTAGAACGGACGGTGCACGTTGTCGGTCTGAGCGGTGGCCTTGATGTCGCAGATCTCGTCCCAGATGGTCTCCCACAGCTCGGCGAAGCGACGGTGGATGGACATGTGGTCCTCATCATCGAAGCCAGCGACGAACTCGTAGGGCTCGTAACCCATGCCGTGGAAGAACTCGTGGAGCTCTTCGTCGGAGATGCGGGACAGGATGGTCGGGTTGGCGATCTTGTAGCCGTTGAGGTGCAGGATCGGCAGCACGATACCGTCGGTGCGCGGGTTCACGAGCTTGTTGGACTGCCAAGAGGTCGCGAGCGGACCGGTCTCGGACTCGCCATCGCCCACCACGGCCACGGCCAGCAGGCTCGGGTTGTCCATGACGGCACCGTAAGCGTGGCTGAGCGTGTAGCCGAGCTCGCCGCCCTCGTGGATGGAACCGGGCGTCTCGGGCGCAAAGTGGCTCGGGATGCCGCCGGGATAGGAGAACTGGCGGAAGAACTTCTGCAGGCCTGCCTCGTCATTGGTGATGTCGGGGCGAATCTCGCGGTAGGTGCCGTCGAGCAGCGACTGAGCAGTACCGGCGGGGCCACCGTGACCAGGGCCCATCAAGAAGATAGCATTCTGGTTGTGGTCGGCGATCAGTCGATTGACGTGACCGAACAGGAAGTTGATGCCGGGCGTGGTGCCCCAGTGGCCAACCAGGCGGTGCTTAACGTCCGGACGACCGAAGTCGCGCACCTCACCGGTTTTCTCGTCGACAAAGTCGGGGCGCATTAGCGGGTTAGAGCGAAGGTAGATCTGACCGACGGACAGATAGTTCGATGCGCGCCAATACAGGTCGACGCCCTCGAGCTCGGAAGCCGGCACCTCGTGGCCCAGCTTTTGCCACGGCGTCCCCAGTGTTTTAGCCATTGTTTATGTCCCTTCGCTGTGCGGTCACCCTCCAATACGGCAACCTTTCGTTGGGACCAGTATATCTGCTAAAACGTTTTATCATGGTGAAAAAACGTTTTACCACCCTTATCAATCCCATCGATTAGCAAAACGCGACATTCACCTGCGGCGTTGATTGTCACAGGTGCTCCACATTCGGTCTCTGCAAATTGGTAAACGTGTTTAGTTGTGTTTAGTAAGCTCGAGCACGCTGTCCTTAACGATAAGCGCCGGCTCCAGAACGACCTCTTCGGCACGTCTACCGCCCCTACCGGCAAGACGCTTGGACATGCAGCCAAAAGCATGCTCCGCAAGGACACCGGGATCCTGCTCAATCGCGGTCAGCGCCGGCTCAAAGAGAACGTCGGCCGCCGAGTTGTCATAGCTTACGACCGAGATATCGCCCGGGATGCTCTTCCCCATCTCGTGTAAGCGCTTGAGCAAACCGAGGGCAATGTTATCTGAGCTTGCGAACACGGCAGTGGCGTCAGTTGCGAGCACTGCCTCCGAGGCCTCGTATGCGCTCGGAATGTAGTACTCGCTCTCAAACTCCAAACGCGCGTCGATCGGCAGGCCAACCTCGCGCAGCGCGCGCTCATAGCCGGCAAGTCGCTTGCGACCCGTATTGGAACGGCGGGCATTAACCAGGCAGGCAATACGGCGGTGGCCTTGCTCGATCAGATAGCGGGTGGCCATATAGCCGCCCATCTCGTGGTCGAACATCACCTTGTCGCACTCGAGCCCCTCAATGGCACGGTCGACCATTACGGCCGGGATGGGCAGGTGGCTGACTTCTTCGCGCAGGGCGCGATCATCGGAGAACTCGTCACCCACCACCAGGAAGACGCCATCAACGCCGCGCGTCACCAGCTGGCGCAGCAGCTCCAGATCGTCATCGGCGCTTCCGCCCGAGCTGGTAATGAAGAGCGCATAGCCGTCCTCGCGGCAGCGCTTTTCCAGGCTACCGGCGAGCGAGGCAAAAAAGCGGCTCTCGATGTTAGGGACGATAAGGCCCAGCGTGCGCGACTCGCGCATGACCAGGCTGCGCGCAATCTGGTTGGGAACATAGTGGTTGCGCGCCGCGACCTCTTTGATGAGCTTGCGGTTTTCTTCCGAGATGCGACAGGGCCGATTATTGAGAACAAGCGAGACCGACGAGGGGGAAAGCCCCACCTCCTGGGCGATCTGCTTGAGGGTGATTTTGTTGGCCATCTCGCTCCTTCCGGGTTTACGCGCAATCTCTTGAAAGTATAGCGACTACCCCTCTACCTCGGTGATAAACACTTTACCAATCCGGTGGACGGCTGTTTTATCGCCGCCAGCGCACCAAATCCGTCCGGGTGGGGTATATTGCAATCGATTGATGACGACGACCACCAAAAGGCGGATATTCGTATGCACGAGAACGACTTTTTTAACGAGGACCTGCTGTGCGCGCTTGCTGGCGTTGCCGGCGAGGACAACGTACTGATGAGCGAGCCCATGCGCGAGCACACCACGTTTAAGATCGGCGGCCCGGCCGACGTCTTTGTCACGCCCGATACCGAGCAGGGCCTCGTCGCCACGCTCGATACCTGTTATCGCTGCGATTTGCCCCTCACCATCGTGGGCAACGGCTCCGACTTGCTCGTCGGCGACAAGGGCATCCGCGGCGTTGTCGTGGCGCTGGGCAAGGGCCTCTCCGACATTACGGTCGACGGCACGCACGTCACGGCGGCAGCCGGCGCCTTGCTTTCCGATGTCGCTGCGGCGGCAGCCGAGGCCGGCCTCACCGGCATGGAGCCCATCTCGGGTATCCCCGGATCGGTCGGCGGCGCCTGCTACATGAACGCCGGTGCCTACGGTGCCTGCATGGCCGATGTGCTGGAGTCCGTGCGCGTCTACAAACCCGCTCGCCAGCTCGACGATGGCACCCGCGGCAGCGGCAACATCATCGAGTTCGATGTCGATGAGCTCAACCTGGGCTATCGCAAGAGCCGCATTGCCGACGACGGCTTCATCGTGCTTTCGGCCACCTTCAACCTCGCCCCGGGCAATGCCGCGATGATCAAGGCCGACATGGACGACTACCGCCAGCGCCGCGAGGACAAGCAGCCGCTCGACATGCCGAGCGCTGGCTCCACCTTCAAGCGCCCCGAGGGCTATTTTGCCGGCAAGCTCATCATGGACGCCGGCCTGCGCGGTCACGCCATCGGCGGCGCACAGGTGAGTGAAAAGCACTGCGGCTTCATCGTCAACGCCGACCACGCCACCGCCGCCGACGTCGACGAACTCATCCGCCACATCCAAACAACCGTCAAAGACCAATTCAACGTAGACCTAGAACCCGAAGTCCACCGAGTCGGCGAATTTTTATAGCCTGCCCACCGCGATCCACTTTAATTAATAACGGGACAAGTGATCTAGCTCACTTGTCCCGTTATCATTTATTTGCGAAGAACATCGGCTAGCCGCAGGATTGAAATCATCGACCGATAAGTGAGTTCCACTTTTTCGCCCGCAAGCAGTCGTTTCGAGCCAATCTCATCTAGCCCCACAAGCTGAGAAAACAGCGGGCTGCTCATCGTGCCCTCGTCAATTGATTCCCTTATGGTCTTCAAAACGTCCGTATCATGAAGCGACGCCGAGCTGTAGGGGGCAACACGAGCGGAACTCTCAATTAACGACGAAACAAAAGGATGGAGATGCTTTGGACATAGTCCATCAAACACCACATCCCCATTGTCATCCGAGCCGACTAGTCGCCAACTATAATGATCGACCCAGTCGTCTCCGTCATATATGGTGTCCATGAGCAACTTCCCGTCTAGAGAGACCTATTTGGACATCGGGGCGCAAGACCGCAATCCATATAGGACCAGCAGCAGCTCCAACCCAACGCACCGCTCGACAATTGCAAATTGCGGCTATTTTAAA
>URZJ01000134.1 GCA_900552395.1 uncultured Collinsella sp.
GAGCCAGTCATGCGCATGCGGTTGGGGTCGTCGACCTTGGCGTTCATGCCAATGCACATGATGACGTCCTGCACGGGAGCGTCCTCGCGGCGCAGGTAGTGGAAATCGTTGGTGGCAATGACCTTGACGCCCACCTGTTTGGCGATGTCGATGAGCGTACGGTCCATCTGCTCGTCGGTCAGGCCGTTGTCGGTGGTGATGCCGTGTTCCTGGATCTCGATGTAGAAGTCGCCGGGCTCGAAGGTGTCACGGAAGGTCTCGGCCCACTTGATGGCGCCCTCCATGTCACCGCGGTCGATGTACTTTGGAATGATGCCCGCGATGCAGGCGCTGGTGCAGATCATGCCCTTGGCGTGGCGGCGCAGGTTGTCGAGCGTCACGCGCGGCTTGTAGTAAAAGCCCTGCACGGCGGCCTCGGAGACCGTCTGCATCAGGTTGACGTAGCCCTCCTGGTCCTTGGCCAGAAGGATCATGTGGTAGAGCTCGGGCTTGTGGTCGCGGGCAAGGGTCTCGTCCGGCGTAAAGTAGACCTCGCAGCCAAAGATGGGCTTGATGACCAGGGGCGGCTTGAGCTCGTCGATATTGCCCTTCTCGTCCCACATAGCCATGTCCTTAACGTACTGGGCATGCTCGCGCGGGTTTTCCTCGGGGTCGGGCTCCACCAGCTCGTCGCGGCGGTCCTTTTCCAAGAAGGCCTTGTCGTGGCTCCAGGTTTTGTACTCGGGCGTGTTGTGGTTAACGGCGTCGCAGGCCAGCGCCAAGTCGGGCACGCCATACATGTAGCCGTGATCGGTAATGGCCACGGCAGGCATGCCAAGCTCAACGGCACGGTTGACCATATCCTGGATACGGGTTGCGCCGTCGAGCATGGAGAAAACAGTGTGATTGTGCAGATGGACGAATGCCATGTGATGAGCTCCGATGCGAGTTCGTGTTCTGACTGAACGATTTTACCGCACGGCGCGGACGGCACCCGAACCTAGCCAAACCCACACGGCTCCTCTTGCAGTTGCGGTGAAATGCGGACTGTTTGGCGGCTTTTTTGGCCAAAACAGTCCGTATTCCACCGCAAGTTATTGGGGGATGGGGCGTGGGCAGCTCCGGTTGAGCTAGAGGTTGTAGGTGACTACCTGAGGCTCGGCGGGTTCGACGAAGATGGTTGGATTCGCCTGCTCCACGCGAACGAACTTGACGGTCACGGCCTCAAAGCCCGCCTTGTGCAGAACGTCGGCGTAAACGCGCGCCTGCAAGGCGTGTTTCTCCTGCAGCTCCTCCGGCGTCTCGTCCGGCGTGCCACCCGTCTTGTAGTCGATGACCAGCGCGCGCGACGGATCGGCCGGGTCGGTGGCCAGTGCATCGATGGCGCCCTCGGCATATGCACCGTAGCGGGCAATGTCCTTGTCTTCGCAACCCAGCGAGAAGAATGGTACCTCGGCACGAACGCACGGCCACGCGAGCAGGTCGGCACGAACAGCCGACTTGAGCCAGCGGTCCAGGGCGACGTCGAAGCGTTCGCGCTGCTCCGGCGTCAGGCGCCACAGACGCGCTAGCGCATCGGCACGCTCAGCGGGCAGCTCATCGGCACCCATCTCGATCAGCCACTGGCAGGCGGCATGGAACGCCGAGCCCAGCGCCATGGGGTTGCCGGCAGGCTCAACGGCGGCCACGTCTGCATCCGTCATCTCCGAGCCATCCGACTCCGCATCATCGCCAGCCTCGTCCATGGGCACGCGCGTCTCGGCGGCACGGTCCTCGGCCTCGGCATGCAGCGCCGCGGCGATTGACGAGTAGCTATACGAGTCACGCATCGGATACGGACAGATGCCCATGCGCACGCCCGCTGCCTGGGGATACACAAGCTCAAATGAATCGGCCTTGGGGTCGGCAGGACCGGGCACAGTTGAGCGCGAAGCATTATCAGCGACATCGACATCGCCGCGAACAAGCCTGCCCTCGGCATCCAGCGAAGCGTTAGCCTCAAACGCCTGCTCGCCAAACGTAAAGTCCGACAGCGAGATGAGCTCGTAGTCGCCCGGCTGGGAGTTGTCGAACACCAAACGGTCGCTATCGAGCTGCGGCATGTCCAGACTGTCGGTCGGCAGGATGCGGCGCAGCACGTCGTAGGTCAGATCCGTCTCGACATCGAAGGTCGGCGCCGTCACCTTGCCGCGGCTCACGCCGGCGTCCATCGCCAAAATGACCAACTCGCGCGCTCGCGTCATGGCGACATAGAGCAGACGCGCCCGCTCCTCGAGCGAAAGCTGCAGGTCGGCGTTGCGCAGGCGGGCAAACGCCTCGGCGGGAGAACCCGTCGCGCAGACATCCTCCATGAGCTCCGGCGGCAACCATAGCGACGTGCCCTTACCCTTAAACGCATGCTCAAACTGCTTTTTGACGTCATCGCCCTTCACGAACGTACCGTCCGCGAGTTTAACGCCGTCGAAGCGTGCCGGCAGCGCCACGACCTGCGCCCCGCCGTCGACGCGACCCATCTGCGCCGCACCGGACGACTTGCGCACGCCAAAGCACTCGGCAACTGCAACGACCGGATACTCCAGGCCCTTGGACGCATGCACGGTCATGATGCGCACCGCGCCGTCGCCCTCCTCGTTGAGGGCGCCTGGGGCCTCCTTGCCCGCCAAGAAGCGGTCGAAGGCAAGCGCAATGGAACGCGGCGAGTTACCGAACTCGGCCTCCGCCTCGGCCACGGCATCGAGCGCCTTAAGCACGTTGGCGGCAATGGCCCTGCCCTCGGGACCACGCTGTGCCAGACGCACAAACCAGCCGGAGGCGTTGACAGTATCGCGCGCGATGGCGGCGAACGAATCGCGCCCCACACGGCGAAGCGCGTAGCGCAGCACCTCGCGGGCGCGCGTCACGAGCGGCAAGTCTTGCAAACCCGGCACATCGAAATCGCTCATGATACCCGCATCGATGTTGCGGCGCGAGGTCTCCCCCGTCTGGTCGTCCAGCTTGGTCGCCAGCGCCAGGAACTCCTGGGCGCCGAGCGCAAACATCGGCGAGGCGAGCAGCGGCATAAGGCCCTGCGCCGTATCGGCCGGATTGGCGAGTGCGCAGACCAGGGCACGCACCGTCTGCACCTCGGCTGCCTGGGCAAAGACCGAGCCGCCTGCGATCACGCAGTCGAGCCCCTGGTCGCGGAAGGCCTGCGCATAGACATCGGCGTTGGTCATGCGGCCCAGCAGCAGGACCATGCTGCCCTGGGGCTGGCCCGCTTTAACGAGTGCTTGGAATCGCTCCGCAATCGCGCGAGCTTTCGCCTGCGTTCGCTCCTGCGTACTGCCACCGGCAACGAGCAGCGCCTGGCGGCGCGATGCCTTCGCCTTGAGCTTGTCCTCGCGTTCGTCGCTCGGTTCAAGATCCAAGAACCCCTGCATCAAACCACCGGTGTCGCCGTCAAAGACGCGCGCCACATAGCGCAGCACCTCGTCGTGGCTGCGGAAGTTGCGTACAAGCTTGACGAGCTCGCCGGCGGGGGCATCGGACGTGGCGACCGTCTCGGGCGCCGTCGTCGAACCCACCTTGCGCTCCTGGCGACGGAACACCTCGACCTCGGCACCACGGAAGCGGTAGATCGACTGCTGCGCATCGCCTACGGTGCACAGTGCGCGCTCCCCCGCGCCCGTCAGGTAACGGATCAAATCGACCTGCATCTGGTCGGTATCCTGGAACTCATCGATCATGACCATCTTAAAGCGGCCCTCATAGGCTGCTCGAATAGCCGGGTAGTCGCGCAGCGCCTCGTACGCCATACGCAGTAGGTCGTTGTTATCGAGCGCGGACTGGCCGGCCTTCAGTGCGCGATACTCAGCCTCCACGGAACGGGCCAGGCCCACCAGCGCATCGAGCGCGGGGGCACCGCAGGCCAGCACGATATTGATAAACGCATCGGCAGCCTCGGCCTTGAGTAGCTCCACCTGCTCCTTAGAAAACGCCTTGCTCGCCCGAGGCATGCTGCACGACATCATGAGTCGCGCCGCATCCTCCATGGTTTTGCCACTCGCCTCAAACGCGTCGATGGCGTCGAGTGCCACCTGTGCCTTTTCGGTCGCGGCCTTGCTCGCACCCAACGCCGCGCGATAGGCGTCGGCAAGCGCCGAGGTGTCAGCCTGGCCGCGCGCCACGCACACATCGTCCATGCCGCCCGGCAGCTGGCTCGATAGCTCCAGCAGGTCGCGCACCAGTCCTTTAATGGTGGTACCGGCGCCAAACGGCCCACCCTCGCCCGCCATGGGATACCAAGCGTAGAGGGCCTTAAGCGAAGCGGCGAGCTCGGGGGCGGCATCGGGCGCCGTCGCGCGGGCCAGCACATGCTCAACAGCCTGGTCCATAAGCTCGTCGGTATCGGTGAGCACCGTGAACTCGGGATCGATGCCCAGCTCCAACGCATGTGCGCGCAGGATACGCGAGCACATGCCGTGAATGGTCGAGATCCACGCATCGTCGACGGTCAGGGCTTCCTCGTCCATGCCCTCGTCGATGAGCGCGCGGCGCACACGGTCACGGATCTCGGCCGCGGCGTCTTTGGTAAAGGTAATGGCGAGCACCTGATCCAGATGCTCAACGAACGGACCGGATTCGGGCGAGAGCGCGTAGACGATGCGGCGCGTGAGGGTAAAGGTCTTGCCCGAACCGGCACCCGCCGAGACAAACAGCGGACGGTCGAGCGTTTTGACGATCTGCAGCTGTTGCGGCATCAAAGTCGAAAGATCCATGGTCTACACGTCCCTCCTTACAAACGTTCCTTCGTGGTTATACGAGCAGCGCGCATGCGCGGCCTGAGCCGACGTCGGGTCGACGGCGGCAACGTCGCCTGCCTCGAGTTCGTGCAGGCGCTCGGCGATGCCGGCCTCCACGCGATCGAGCAGGGCGTCGAAGTCCATGCTGCCACCCTCGCCGGGAAAGCCCTTCTTAAGCCCCGGGATGCGGCCGTCACCACGCTCCTCCTCGAGCAGCTCGGCACTCGCGGCGCCGCGCAGCGCCGGTTTGCCGCCCTTGGTCGAAAAATAGAGCGCCGCACGGGCATCCAGATCCAGCGCCCGGCGCATGGCCTGCGCATAGATAAGCGTCTGGGTATGGGGCGGCAGCCACCGCGGGTCGTCGATGGCGGCCTCGCCCGATTCCTCGTCGCGCACCGTGGGGTCGGCGAGTTTAAACTCCTCAACGCCCGTGCGATGCTTGTAGTCGATTACCACGGCGCGATTCTCGG
>URZJ01000135.1 GCA_900552395.1 uncultured Collinsella sp.
GCTCACCAAAAACGAGCTGCGCATCCTCTCTCTGCTCCTGAGCCGCGCGGGCAAGATCGTCTCGCGCTCGGCCATCATGCAGGACCTGTGGGACTCCGATGCCTTCGTGGACGACAACACGCTCACCGTCAACATCAACCGCCTGCGCACCACGCTCGAAAAAATCGGCATCAAGGGGTATTTGACCACGCATCGCGGCCAAGGCTATTCGGTCTAGGGGCCGGCTATGTCGTTTGGCAAGTTCTTTAAAGATGCACTGCTTCCCGTCGCCGTGTGGACGTGCGGCGTGCTGCTGAGCTGCTTTGTGCTGACGGTCGCCGGCGCACCCGTTTCTATCGTGGTCGTGGCGGTTGGCGTGTCCTTTATCTTCGGTATGCTCGGCATCGTGATCGAGTACGCTCGCCGTCGCCGTTTTCTGCGTCAGTTGGAGCGCGCGGCAGAGGAGCTCGAGAGTCCCGCATGGGTGCAGGAGATGGTGCAATGCCCGACCTATGCCGAGGGCGAGCTCGAATACGAGGTCTTGCGCCGGGTGGGCAAAGCTGCCTGCGACGAGGTTGCCGAAGGCCGACGTCAGACCGATGACTATCGCGACTATATCGAGAGCTGGGTCCACGAGGCCAAGCTGCCCCTGGCGGCGGCCCACCTGATTTTGGAAAACCTGGACGGCAGCGAAGACGACCTGTCGCGTGTGGATGACCTGGGTCGCGAGCTGGCTCGCGTGGAGCGCTATATCGACCAGGCGCTGTACTATGCGCGCTCGGAAGTCGTGGAGCGCGACTACCTGATTCGCCGTTGGGATCTCAAGACCTTGGTGACGGGCGCGATTAAAGCCAACGCGCGCGAGCTTATCGCGGCGCACGTGGCTCCGGTGTGCGAGAACCTCGACTTTGAGGTCTTTACCGACGAGAAATGGCTCGAGTTTATTCTAGGCCAGCTTATTCAGAACAGCATCAAATATGCGCGCGAGGACGGCGCAAAGATCGTGTTTTCGGGCGCGTTGCTGGACGAGGGCCTGGCGAGCGAACGCATCGAGCTTACCGTCGCGGACAACGGCTGCGGCGTGAGCGCGGCCGACCTGCCGCGCGTGTTCGAGAAGGGTTTTACCGGCGACAACGGCCGCACCACCAAGCGCGCAACGGGCATCGGCCTCTACCTGGTGGCGCGCCTGTGCTCCAAGATGGGCATCGACGTCACCGCGGCATCCGAGCCCGGCGAAGGCTTCGTCGTAACATTCGCGTTTTCAACGAATAAGTTTCAATATTTCGAGTAACGCACGCGGCAGACGCCCACCCAAACAAAAACGTGCAGCCCAAACAAAACGTGCCACCCCAAACGGGGCGGCACGCTATCTTTTATCAGCCAACTCGCTGAAGTAAGGCTGCGAAGGCCGCGGGGCCGGGAGGGGTTTCCTAAGGGCACATCCCGCAGCCGCAACGCGGCGAGGACGTGCCCGTGGAAACCCCGCAGGCCCCGCGGCCGGTGGGAGCAACGCTACTTCACGACCAAAATGTCGCAGTCCGTATTGCGCAGCAGGAACGTCGAAATCGAACCCAGCAGCGCATACTTGATCGAGGACAGGCCGCGGGCGCCGCAGAGCACCAGGTCGGGCTTGACCACGTCGAGCATCTCGTCTTTGAGCGTCTCACGAATACGGCCGGCGCGAATCATGACTTCGACCTCGGGAATGTCGGGATTGGCCTTGGCCTCTTCGAGCTGCTTGGCGATGGAGTTCTTAAATGCCTCCTCTAGGCCGTTGACCAGATCGACCGGATAGGAACCGGCGCTCTCGAGCGCCGTGGAATCGATAACGTGGCCGATGATTAGCTTGGCGCCGTTGTTCGCGGCGACCTTGATGGCGCGTGCGAGCACAAAATCCTGCTGTTCAGTACCGTCGAGTGAAACAAATACCTTGGTGTAGCCCTCGTTCATGGTTTCCTCCTTGGTCTATCGCACGGGCACGGGGCTCGTGCATCGGGCGGGCGCGGGCGCGTTGGCCGCCGGACACTTTATCTTGTTGCAGTTATACCCAAGGATTTGGGTTTGACCGCTCGCAATTCTGTGAACGGGCGAGTTTTTTGGTAAGGGTAGGCGCAGGCGCGCCGCCAACGGTTGATAATGGGACATCGCCCGCACCGTCCGCAGAACAATATCGGCGGGTGTCTAACGAGGGGGTCCCTTTGGATATCATCGAGCTTTTAAAATCTGCCTTCATGGGCCTGGTCGAGGGCATCACCGAATGGCTGCCTGTTTCGTCGACCGGTCACATGATCTTGGTGGACGAGTTCGTCAAGATGAACGTGAGCGAGACGTTCTGGAACATGTTCCTGGTCGTGATTCAGCTTGGCGCCATTTTGGCCGTCTGTGTGCTGTTCTTCCATGAGCTCAATCCGTTCTCGCCCAGCAAGGGCAAGGAGGGCCGTCACGACACCTGGGTGCTGTGGGGCAAGATTGTGCTCGGTTGCATTCCTGCGGCGGCGATCGGCCTGCCGCTCAACGACTGGATGGAGGAGCATTTCTACAATGCTCCCGTCGTGGCGCTGGCGCTCATTGTGTACGGCGTGCTGTTTATCGTGATCGAGAACTGGCGCGCGAGCAAGCGCGAGGAAATGGCCGTTGCCGGTTCGTTTGGTTCGCGTGCTGTGGTGTCGGGTGAACGTCCCGCCGGTGCGCACTTTGCGGCGCCCGCCACGGCTACCGCTGAGGATGAGGACGATGACGAGAATCTGGACTTTGGTTCCATCGCCACGCTCGAGGATCTAAGCTGGAAGACTGCGCTGGGTATCGGCTGCTTCCAAGTGCTTTCGCTGGTGCCTGGTACGTCTCGCTCCGGTTCTACCATCATCGGCGGCCTGCTTTTGGGCTGCACGCGCTCGGTGGCGTCTAAGTTCACGTTCTTCCTGGCCATCCCTGTCATGTTTGGCGCGAGTGCGCTCAAGCTGGTCAAGTACTTCATCAAGGGCGGCACGTTCGGCACCAACGAGATCGCCATCTTGGGCGTGGGCTGCGCCGTCGCCTTTGTGGTGTCGCTCATTGCCATCAAGTGGCTTATGGGCTTCGTTCGCCGTCACGACTTCAAGTGCTTCGGCGTCTACCGCATCATCCTGGGCATCGTGGTGCTCGCGTACTTCTTCGTTCTGGAGCCTATGCTCGGCCTGTAACTTGGTTGACGCTGCGCGGCGGCCAGAGCGACAACTTGTCATTCAACGAGGGCGGCATGACCAAAAGGTCTATGCTGCCCTCTTTTTTGGGCGATGGGGTGGGTCCGATGGTGGCGCACGGAGTCGCGGTGTGATTTGCGTCGGTGTCCGTGCGGCTCGGTATACTGGTACGGCTCAAACTATGGCGCTGCCCGCAGGCGCGCCGTCCGTCAGATGAGGAGTCGCCCATGACCCAGCCCCTGCCCTGGGAAAAGAATGCCGCGGTACCCGTGCCGCCCGCGCCGGAACCCGTGCCGCTCGATGCATACACCGCCCCCGCCGCGCCGGAGTCCGAGCTCGTCCCGCTCGACATCTACGACGCTCCCGCGCCGGCGCCCAAGCCTGTCAAGCCGCTCGTCGACATCGACAGCCTTAACCCCGCCCAGCGCGAGGCCGTCCTGACCACCGAGGGCCCGTTGCTGGTCCTTGCCGGTGCTGGCTCGGGCAAGACCCGCGTCTTGACCTTCCGCATCGCTCATATGCTCGGCGACCTGGGCGTTAAGCCTTGGCAGGTTCTTGCCATCACGTTTACCAACAAGGCCGCTGCCGAGATGCGCGAGCGTCTGGCGGCACTCATCCCAAGCGGCACTCGTGGCATGTGGGTGTGCACCTTCCATGCCATGTGCGTGCGCATGCTGCGCGAGGACGCCGACCTGCTGGGCTATACCGGTCAGTTCACCATCTACGATGACGACGACTCAAAGCGCATGGTGCGCGACATTATGCAGGCGCTCGGCATTGAGCAAAAGCAGTTCCCCATCAACATGATCCGCAGCAAGATCAGCTCGGCCAAAAACGCCATGATTGGGCCCGAGGACATGCTCAAATCCGCTGACAGCCCCAATGACAAAAAGGCCGCGCAGGTCTACTTGGAGCTGGAGCGCCGCCTGCGCGCCGCCAACGCGATGGACTTCGACGACCTGCTCGTGCGCACGCTCGAGCTGCTGCGCACCCGCCCCGAGGTGCTCGACAAGTATCAAGAGCGCTTCCGCTACATTAGCGTCGACGAGTATCAGGACACCAACCACGTCCAGTACGAGATCGCCAACCTGCTGGCCGCCAAGTACCAAAACCTTATGGTCGTGGGCGACGACGACCAGTCCATTTACAGCTGGCGTGGCGCCGACATCACCAACATCCTGGACTTTGAGCAGGACTTTAAAAACTGCAAGACCGTCAAGCTGGAGCAGAACTATCGCTCTACGGGCCATATCCTGAGCGCCGCCAATGCCGTTGTTCGCCACAACTCGCAGCGCAAGGACAAGCGCCTGTTTACGGCCGAGGGCGATGGCGAGAAGATTCAGGCTTTCCAGGCAAGCGACGAGCGCGACGAGGGTCGCTGGATTGCCGGCGAGATCGAGAAGCTGCATGCCAAGGGTACGAGCTACGACGATATTGCCGTGTTCTACCGCACCAACGCCCAGTCGCGTATCCTCGAAGATATGTTCCTGCGCGCGGGCGTGCCCTACAAGATCGTCGGCGGCACGCGATTCTTCGACCGCGCCGAGATCCGCGATGTCATGGCCTACCTCAAGATGATCGTGAACCCGGCCGACGAGATGAGCGTCAAGCGCGTCATCAACACGCCGCGCCGCGGCATCGGCTCCACCTCGATCCAAAAGATCGAGCAGCTGGCGCGCGACAACCGCTGCTCGTTCTTCCAGGCCTGCGAGATCGCAACAGCCGAGACGGGCATGTTTAGTGCCAAGGTGCGCAACGGCCTGTCGAGTTTTGTGGCGCTGGTGCGCGAGGGCCGTCGCATGGACGGCGAGCTCAAGGATGTCGTCGAGATGATTGTCGACAAGACGGGCCTGCTGCAGGCGTTTCGCGCCGAGGGCACCATGGAGTCCGAGAGCCGCGCCGAGAACATCCAGGAATTCCTGGGCGTCGCCGCCGAATTTGAGGAGACGCACGAGGATATCGAGGGCACGCTCGAGAGTCTAGAAGAGCTGCGCGCAGCCGGTGTTGCCGACGTGCCTGCCGGCGCCGAGTCCGAGCCCGTCGTGG
>URZJ01000136.1 GCA_900552395.1 uncultured Collinsella sp.
GAGCCACATCCATCGTTTGCAGCAGATCTGCGATGCCGCCCGCAAGTGCGGCCGTAAGGTCGTTGTGACCGGTCGCTCCATGCTCACGAACACCCGCGTGGCGCGCGAGCTCGGTTATCTCAACATCGATGATGCCGATATCATCGATGCCTTCGATATTGATAACCTGCCTGACGACAAGATCGTCGTCATGTGCACTGGTTCGCAGGGCGAGCCGCTGTCGGCCCTGTCCCGCATGGCCAATGGCGAGCACAAGACGCTCTCCATCCACGAGGGCGATACCGTTATCCTCTCGGCAACTCCCGTTCCTGGCAACGAGAAGGCCGTCCAGCAGGTCGTCAACAGCCTGGCCAAGCTCGGCTGCGACGTGTGGGATAAGAACCGCGCTCTCGTCCACGTCTCGGGTCACGGTAGCCAGGAGGAGCTCAAGCTCCTGATGGCCATGGCCAAGCCCACGTATTTTATGCCGGTTCACGGTGAGGCCGTGCATCTGCGCGCCCATGCCCAGCTGGCGCGCAAGATGGGCATCAAGGACGATCATATCTTTATCCTCGATAACGGCGACACGCTCGAGATGCGCGGTGGTATCGTCAAGCGCGGTACGCCCGTCGAGTCCGGTGTCGTTTACGTCGACGGCCTGCGTATCGGCGATACCGACCCCATCGTCCTGCGCGATCGCCAGAAGCTCGCCAACGACGGTATGGTCACGGCCGTTGCCATCGTCTCCCTCAAACACAAGAAGATCGAGGCCATCGAGTTCTCGGGCCGCGGCGTCTCGTTTGCCATCGACGACCAGTTCTCCGAGGATGCCTCCGCGTCCATTATGAAGACGATCGAGAAGGGTAAGTTTAGCTTTACCAGCAGCGGTTCCGATGCCATTCGCAAGGCCGTGCGCGATTCGCTCTCTAACTTTATCTGGAGCCGTACGCGCACCCGTCCGATGATCATCCCGGTCGTCATGGAGGTTTAGTTTGGCGCGCGGATCTGCACAAAACGCCAAAGGCAATAAGGCCAATAACCAACCGGCATCTGCTAAGGGTGCCGGTTCCCATCTGCGTGCCAATAAGGGCCACGAGTCCGAGTTCGATGAGTTTGAGCCCTTGGTCGAGCCTTCGGCCAATCGCGATATCGCCGGTGTGGTCATCGCCGTTTTGGCGATCGCGTCCTTCATTGCCGTGATCTCTCCGGCAACAGCGCCCGTGACGGCTGCGGTTGCCGGTTTCTACCACCTGGGCTTTGGCCTGGGCGCCTACGTGCTGCCGATCGTCATCTTGCTGTTTGCCGCCACGCTCTTTTTGGGTGAGGACTCGCCGCTCAACGTGCGCTCTGTCGCGGGCGGCGCCGTGGTCTTTATCGCCGTCGTCTCCATTCTTTCGCTGATGGTGCCGGGCACGAGCGATTCGTGCGACCTTATGTTTACGCCGCAGAACCTTTCTGTGTCGGGCGGCTACATTGGCGCCTTTATCGCAAGTGCCTTGCAAAACGCCCTGGGTAAACCTATCGCCATGGTTGTCTTGCTGGGGCTTGTCGTCGTTGGTTTGGTCATTATCGGCTTTTCGGTGGGTGGCGTTTTGCGCTCCGCACGCGATCGTGCGGCAGATTTTGCCGAACGCCGTCGTGCCGATGTCAACGCCAGCCCGTGGGGCGATGAAGAGGCCCTGTCTGTTCCCGGCGTCGCTCGTCCGCACCTGAGCATTCTGCGCCAGAAGGGGACTGACGCCGCGGTGACCACGGTCATGGGTGGCGATGTCGACCCGGTTTTGGATGACAACGAGGACGATGACCCGTTTGTCGACGTATCCGAGTCGGTTGAAGCCGAGCGGGCCAAGACCACGCTGCTGCCGCGTCGCCATGTCAAGAAGGGCAAGGCTGCGCCTAAGCTCAATACGAGTGAGCCCGACCCGTCTTGGTCCGATAGCGAGATTGAGCTCACCGAGGGTGACGACGAGGACGACGAGGCTCCGCTCGAGACCGCCAAGACAACCTTGCTGCCGCGTCGCCACGCCAAGCGCGGTCAGGTCACTGGACAGCTTTCGATGGAGGACGATCCGGACAAGGTTGACGAGTCCGAGCCGCCGTTTGCCGTGAACCCTGTTTCGGCCGCACCTCAGATTCCCGACTTCTTAAAGCATCCCAAGGTTGCCGATGCGCCTGCCACGAGTGCTGTCGAATCGGCTGCGGCTCGTGATGGGGGAGCGGACGGCGGCGCCGCAGATAACGAGGGCGAAGAAGAGGACGGCCTCAAGCTTCCGCCGCTCGAAATCCTACATGCCAACCCGCAGTCGGCTTCTGCCGCGTCTTCGGATAAGGAGCTGGAGCAGACCGCTGAGTCACTGCAATCCACCTTGCTTGAGTTTGGCCGCAGTGCCCGCGTGGTCGGCTGGATCGCCGGCCCCACGGTGACGACCTTTAAGCTGCAACCTGGCGAGGGCGAGCGCGTGAGCAAGATTTCGAGCCTCGAGGACGATATCGCGCTTTCGCTCGCTGCCCAGTCGGTGCGTATCTTTGCCCCGATCCCCGGCACCTCGCTCGTGGGCATCGAGATTCCCAACCGCAAGCGCCAGAACGTCAATCTGGGCGACGTGCTGCCCTATGTGAAGGGCGGTCCGCTCGAGCTTGCCATCGGCCGCGACGCCGAGGGCACGCCGGTCGTCGCCGACCTCGCCAAGATGCCTCACCTGTTGATCGCCGGTACGACCGGTTCTGGTAAGTCGGTGATGATCAATTCCATCATCACGACCTTGCTCATGCGCGCCCTTCCCGAGGACGTTCGCCTGATCATGGTCGACCCCAAGCGCGTCGAGCTTGCGGGCTATAACGGTCTGCCGCATCTCTATGTGCCCGTGGTGACCGAGCCCAAGCAGGCCGCGAGCGCCCTGCAGTGGGCCGTGTCCGAAATGGAGCGCCGCCTGAAGGTATTCGAACGCCTCAACGTCCGTAAGATTTCGACCTATAACGAAAAGCAGGCCGCCGGCGAGTTTGAGCATTACGACAACCCGCCGCAAAAGATGCCCTACCTGGTCATTATCATTGACGAGCTCTCTGACCTGATGATGGTCGCCGGTAAGGATGTCGAGGCCTCGATCGTGCGTATTGCACAGCTGGGCCGCGCCGCCGGTATTCACCTTATCGTTGCCACGCAGCGCCCCAGCTCCAACGTGGTGACGGGCCTTATCAAGGCCAACATCACCAACCGCATCGCCTTTAACGTCGCCACGGGCATCGACTCGCGCGTCATCATCGACCAGATGGGTGCCGAGAAGCTCACCGGTTTGGGCGACATGCTGTTCTCCAAGGTCGACTGGGGCAAGCCCCGCCGTATCCAGGGCTGCTTTGTCTCGGACGACGAAATCAACGAGATTGTCGAGTTCGTCAAGTCGCAGAGCGAGCCCGACTACCACGAGGAGATTCTGTCCGCCGTGGCGCCCGCTTCCATGTCCATGGCTGGTGGCGGCGGCATTGTCCGCACCGGAGTCGCCGAGCCGCAAGACGATGATCCGCTCATTTGGGAAGCCGCCCATATTGTGGTGGAATCGCAGCTGGGCTCCACATCTGGCCTGCAACGCCGCCTGAAGGTTGGCTATGCGCGTGCCGGGCGTATTATGGACATGCTGGAAGAAAAGGGTGTCGTCGGCCCGCCCGACGGTTCCAAGCCGCGCGAGGTCCTGTTGGACGAGGAGGGGCTTGCCGCGCTGGAATCTGTCGACGCCGAGATGGCACGTGAAGATCGTGAGTTTGGAGGATTCTGATGGCTGCACGCTTTGGTGACATGCTGCTCGAGCAGCGTCGCCGAATGGGCCTTTCCATTCAGCAGGTCGCCAACACCATCAAAATCAGGCCGCAGATCATCGAGTTTTTCGAGACCGGTAACTTTGCTTCGATGCCGCCGCGCGGCTATGCGCAGGGCATGATTTCGAGCTATGCTCGTTTTTTGGGCCTCAATCCGCGCGAGGTCGTCAATGCCTACTTTGACGAACTGATGGCATACGAACGCGAGACGTCGCAGCAGGGCGGTCGTTTCCAGGACGCCGCCGGCTACGTCAATTCGCGTTCCTCTGTCGATAACGGGCGCTTTCTGATGGTTCAGGGCGGTCGTTCGACTCGCTATGGACAGCGTCCTCAGCAGGCCGGTTATATTACCGAGACGGGTTCGGGCGAGGAGATTCGCTCGCAGCGTGACCGGTTCCGCAGTACGCCGATGCCCGAGGACCGTGCACTTCCCGCTGCCCGCGGCGTGGCGCGTGACCCTCGTGCCGGCTACGGCGACGGCGGCTATTCCGATCGCGGTCACCGTGGTATCTCCACCGGACGCTCTCGCAGTGGCTATGCGGACGCCGATACCACGCAGGTGACGCCGCGTCTTCGCTCTCAACCACAGCCGTATGGCCAGCGCTCTTCGGCTCCGCGTGCGGGCCAGCGTGGCTATCAAGGCCGCGGTGAACTTGCGCCCCGCTCGGGTCAGCGCAGCCTTCAGGGCCAGGGTGGCTATTGCGGCCGTTCCGATAGCAATCGTGGCCGTATGCCTCAGGGAGGCGGCCGCAGCAGTTCCAGTCGTGGACGCGGCGGTTCCCGTGCTCCTCAAAACAACGGGCTCGATCCGCGTATCGTCTACGCCGGTATCGGTGCCGTGGCGTTGCTGCTGATCGTGCTCATCGTGGTACTTCTGCGCGGCTGCGCATCTTCGACGCCCGAGACCACGCCCGAGACGCCCGCTGTTACCAAGACGACGACCAAGAAGTCTTCTAAGAAGACCGAAACGGTCGACGAGGACGAAGACACCGATGAGCCGACTGACGAGTCGACTGATTCGGACGCCGCCAAGACGACGGCCAAGAAGGAAGAGAACGAGGTCACAAAGGTTAAGGTCTCCGTTGCCAAGGGAAAGACCGCGTGGATTGAGGTCAAGGTCGACGGAAAGTCGGTTTATGGCGCTCAGGCGACTGGCCCCTTTGAGCAGGAGTACACGCCCGAGTCCTCGATCGAGATCACCACGTCTAAGCCTTCCGATGTCACCGTTACCAAGAACGGCGAAAAGGTCCGTTACGATACCAAGACCTCGGGCGTGGCGCGCGTGACGATCACCGTTCCCAAGAAGGAGACGACTGATTCCGAGAATGGTGAAAGTTCTGATGGTGCC
>URZJ01000137.1 GCA_900552395.1 uncultured Collinsella sp.
GCGAGTGGCTCGCCGCTCGGCAGCACGGGGATGAAGCTCGTGGGGATGACCATGCTCGCCGACGGCGGAAAGAGCTGCGGCAGCGGCACCAGCGACCAGGCGAACCCACCCACGAGTTGCGCGACGAGCGGGCAGAAGATGCCCGCGAGCATGCCGAGCCGCGCCGTGAGGAAGAGCCCTGCGGGGATCATCCACGCCGCGGTCACCGTGTTGACGAGCGCGCAGAGGAGCATCGTGAGCGTGCCCGCGATCGTGGGGCCCTGCGAGGAGAACGCCGATCCCGCGAGGTAGATGCCGAAGACCACGAGGTTCGAGAGCGTGCAGAGCGCGAGGCACCAGAGCGCCTTGGCCCACCAGACGCGCCCGAGCGGGAAGCCCAGGCCCAGAAGCCCCCGCATCCGCGTGCGCGCGTCCGCCTGCGCGACGCACGCCACCACGAGCGAGAGAGTCACGGGCAGGAAGAGCGTGTACCAGTAGTTCCACGCGCTGAAGATCTGCACGCCCCAGTAGGGCATCGCGCCGAGCAGCGGCATCGGCAGCGCCATGAGCACGGCCAGGCGAACCGGTGCTGCGTGGCGCGACTTCAGGGCCTCGGCGCGCAGGCCCGCGAGCAGGCCGCCTTTCTCGCCCGTCATGCCGCCACCTCCCCGCGCGCTCGTCGCCCTTCCCGGCAGAAGCTCATGAAGAGTTCCTCGAGGTCCTGCCCGGGCCGAAGCGCATCCTCGTAGGCGAGGCGCCCCCGGTAGATGATGCCGATGGTGTCCGCCATCTGCTGCACCTCGGAGAGGATGTGGCTCGAGACGAGCACCGTCGTGCCCGCCGCTGCGAAGCCACGGATCTGGTCACGCAGCTCCTCGATGCCGATGGGGTCGAGGCCGTTGGTGGGCTCGTCGAGCACGAGCAGGCGTGGCCGGGCGATCAGCGCCAGCGCGAGCCCCAGGCGCTGCCGCATACCCATCGAGAAGCGCCCGGCGCGCTTCTTCCCGGTGTCCGCGAGGCCCACGGCGGCGAGCACCTCATCTACGCGGCTCTCGGGAAGGCCCAGCAGCGTGGTGCGCACGCGCAGGTTCTCGCGCGCGGTGAGGTTGGGGTAGAGCGGCGCCTCCTCGATGAGGCTGCCGATTGCGTAGAGGTCCTCGCGGCGCCAGGCGTGCCCGGCAAAGAGGATCTCCCCGGCCGTCGGTCGCAGCATCCCGCAGATCATCTTGAGCGTTGTCGACTTGCCGGCGCCGTTGGGGCCGAGCAGCCCGTACACCTCGCCCTCGCGGATATGGAGGCTCACGTCGGCCACGGCGTCCTGCGCCTGGTCGCCGCGGCCGAAGCGCTTGGTGAGCCCGCGCGTCTCGAGCATGTAACCCATGGGTTTATCCTTTCTCTTCCGGGCACGCGGGCCGAGCCACCGTGCCCGCGCGCCTTACCTTTCGGGTTCACCATCCATGGTGGGGCGCGTTTCTAACGAAGCCGTAACGGCCGTTGGATTCTTTTGGCGCTAGCCCTTCTCGACCCGCACATCATGATTAATTTGCTTAAGGCAACTACTTTCCCGACCGATGTAATCACCGAATCAAAACGTGTACATAAGCCATCAAAGATGCCGAAAAATGTCATATTTGGAGGCTGATGTACACAAATGCAGAATCCCGCACAACCCAGTAGCATCCTCCATATGTCTGGACTCTCTATGCTTACGCTGGATAGACATCGCCAGAACGGGTATAGTATCGAAAGTTTTGTCGTTTACCAGCGGGGGAGTCCTGTGGGCATCAAGAAGAAGATCAAAAAGGAGCTTATCGGCACCTCCGATTACCCGTCGAATAAGATCTTCACGATCTCCAATTTCATCACCTTTACGCGCCTCGTGCTCACGCTGGTCTTTCTGTACCTGTTTGTGACGGACAACAACCGTGTCGTCGCCATTGTCATCTATGCCATCGCGGCTTCCACCGACTGGATGGACGGTCAGATTGCCCGCATGACCAAAACGGTCTCGTGGCTCGGCAAGGTTATGGATCCCATCTGCGACCGTGCGCTGTTGTTTACCGGCGTGCTGGGCCTGGTCGTCCGCGGCGAGCTGCCCATCTGGGTCTGCGTGCTCATTATCGGTCGCGATATCTACCTGGGCATCGGCACGCTCACCGTGCGGCACTACCACCGGCGCCCCATCGACGTTGTCTTTCCCGGCAAGATTGCCACGGCACTGCTCATGACCGGCTTCTCGCTCATGTTGCTTGGGTTCCCCGTCGTGGACGGCTGGCATCTGCTACCCGCCACGTTCACGGCGTTCCCGGGCCTCAATGGCAGCTCGGTGCCCCTCGGCATCTTTTTTGTCTACGGCGGCGTCATCTTCTCCATGCTCACCGCTGTCATCTATACCATTAAGGGAGGGGTGGCCATTAAACAGGCCATCGCGCATCCCGAGGACGAGGACATCGACTTTCTGAACCCCGAAATCGAAGACTAGGTCGTTGGGGTATGATTACGTACGGTACATTTTTTGCGGCACGTCCGCGTTAGATAGGGGTTGTCATGGACAACAAGGATAACAATATGCCTCAGAACGATAAGACTGCGGACGCTACCTGCGTTTTCCGTGTTCCTTCGAGCGATGTCACCGTTCCCGACCTTATGGCCAACGTGCGCATCACCGCTCCGGTTCTGTCCATCGTCAAGGGTCCGCAGACCGGAGCTGCCTTTGAACTCGAGGACGACGTGACCACTATCGGCCGCGATCCCGCGAACGGCATCTTCCTCAACGACATGACTGTCTCGCGCAGCCACGCACGCATTATTCGTGAGGGCCTGGGCGCCCGTATTGAGGATCTGGGCTCGCTCAACGGCACCTGGGTCGACGGCGCCATCGTCAACGGTGCTCCGCTGCATGACGGCTCTTCCGTTCAGATCGGTACGTTCACGCTCATCTACCACGAGAGCACGCCGGAGCGCATCGAAACCGGTGAGTAGGTAATGGCCGAACGCAACTATCTGAGTATCGGCCAAGTCGTCAACCTACTTCGAGGCGCATACCCCGATTTATCGAACTCAAAAATTAGATTTCTAGAAGATGAGGGGCTCATCGCCCCTCATCGAACGCCTAAGGGGTATCGCCAGTACTCCAAGGAAGACGTTGACCGTCTCGAGGTCATCCTGCACCTGCAGAAGACCCGCTACATGCCGCTCAACGTGATTAAGCAGCGCTTGGAAAACGCAACGGACCTGTCCACTTTGGCTTACGAGGTGGGTCTTCTGTCCGATGTCCCGCTTAAGACGGAGCCCAAGGAGACCAAGCAAAAGCTGCACCCCATCGAGACGATCCCCGATATGCTCGGTGTTGAGATCTCGTTTATCCGCTCCCTTGCCGAGAACGATCTTATCCGCATCATCAAGAGTCCGCAGAACCGTGAGCTCGTCGATGGCCGAGATTTCCCGATCATCCGTTACTGCTCGGAGCTGTCGCGCTTCCACATTGAGCCGCGCAACCTGCGCCAGTACGTATCGTCGGCAAACCGCGAGTCTTCGATGTTTGAGCAGGTGCTTGTGAGCATGCTCGGCATGGATACCTCCGATGACGAACGCGACGCCAAGCTCGAGCGCGCCTTTAAGAAGCTGCACGACCTCACCGAGGGCGTGCACACCGCGCTCCTTAAGAACCGTGTCTTTGAGTCGCTCAACGCCGTGGTCGAGGACGCTGACATCGATGCTCTCGATGAGGAGATCGCGCGTTCCGAATCCACCAAGACTAAAAGCGATGGGGCAAGCGTCTCCGCGGTTGTCGCACACGACGAGTCGCTCGTACAGCCGTCCAAGGTCATCGTCACCTCGCATAGCTCGTCTGCTAACTCGGGTAAATAATCGCCGTCCACCCGGCAATCCATGAAAGGTCATGCCATGTACGACTTCGAATCTCACATCGTCGATATCCCCAACTATCCCGAGCCCGGAGTCGTCTTTAAGGACATCACACCGCTCTTTGGCAATCCCGAGGCCCTGAAGGCCATGGTGGATGCCCTGGCCGAGCATTTTGCCGACATGGGCATTACCAAGGTCGTGGGACCCGAGGCCCGCGGCTTTATGGTCGGAGTTCCCGTGGCCGTCGCCCTGGGCGCCGGCTTTGTTCCCGCACGTAAGCCGGGCAAACTGCCGCGCAAGACGGTCAGCGAGAGCTACGAGCTCGAGTATGGAACGGATTCTATCGAGATCCATGCCGATGCTATCAGCTCTAAAGATACCGTGTTGATTCTGGATGACTTGGTCGCGACGGGCGGAACCGTCGAGGCAACAGGTAAACTGGTGCGAGATATGGGCGCAAAGCTTGTAGGCTATGGCTGTATCCTTGAGCTTGCGTTTCTTAACCCGCGCGAGAAGCTCACGCCTTCCCATGAGGACGTTGAGCTCTTTAGCCTGGTAACGGTGGACTAGCCGTTACCCTAGTACTGGAAAGGAAGCTCCATGCGCACAGCAAATACGCACAGAAATATGGCACGCTGCGCTGCTACGGCAACCCTCGCTTGTGTTTTGGGCTTGGGCCTCGTGGCTCCGGCCTACGCCGATACCGCATCCGACCTTGCCGCTGCTCGTACTAAACTCGAGCAGATTGGCACGCAAACCCAGCAAATTCATGATGAACTCTCCGCGCAGACGCAGGAGCTTGATCAGACTGCAGGCGAGATCACGCAAAAGCAGCAAGAGATTGCCGAAGGTCAGGCAAAGCTTTCGACCTACGTTGCCGGTGAGTACAAGACCGGCGGCCTGAGTCTCCTTCAGGTTCTGACGGGCGTCGACGATCTGGGCGACATGCTCAACCGTCTGTTCTACTACGGTAAGGTGTCCGACAAGCAGGCCCAAACCATTCAGGAGGTCAAGGACCTTAAGCAGCAGCTTACCGATAAGCAAACCGAGCAGGAGAAGAACGTCGACGAGCTCAATGCCCAGCAGGCTGATGCCCAGAGTGTCGTGAACTCCCTGGATTCACAGTTGCAGGCCGAGCTTGCTGCCGAGGCCCAGGCCAACGCCGCGCTGCAGGCTGGCATAAATGCTAGCACCGCCGAAAAGGCCACGGTGAGCAACGACACCGCCGGTACGACCGAGAACACCGACAAGGGTGGCGGTACGACCAACGACGGC
>URZJ01000138.1 GCA_900552395.1 uncultured Collinsella sp.
GTGCTTCTGCCGGTCTTGAGGGCACGAGCTACGATCCCCATCGAAGCGGCCAAGATGCCTCCGAGGTCTTTGACATAAGGCCCTATCACGAGGGTGATGCCGTTAAGTCGATTCACTGGAAGCTGTCGACGCGTTTTGACGACATGCTGGTGCGCGAGGCTTCGCGCCCACAAGACCACGCTATTGCCATCTTGTTTGGTGCGTTTGCGTGCGACTTTGAGCACGCAAGCCACGCTGAGGTTCTTTCTGCGGTGCTGGGTTTTACCGCATCGATATCGCTGGCGCTTATGCGTCAGGGATACCATCATGTGGTCGTGGCTGCCCCCGAAGGCTCTTTGGCTGTCTATCCCGTTGATGACCGACGTGGGTTCAATAGGATGCTTGATGCTTTGACGGCAACGCCGCTTGGCCCTGCCTATCCAACATCGCACGAGCACTATGCCAAGCTCGTGGCAGCAAAGGGCATTGGCAAAACGGCGCTGGTAACGGTGGGCGTCGATGAACAGGCCTATATCGAGATAGGCCGTCTGACCGATCTATCGGTACTCCATGTGTCGGATTCGGTCGAGTCGTATAGCATCGAGCACGGAGCCAACTACATCATCACGCATTGCCCGGTATCGAGTGATTCGGCCCGTATCAAGAGTCTGGAGCTCTAAGATGAACTTTGTGACTCTTACCTCGACGGAGCGCATCGCTTCGAATGGTCGCGTTGTTGCCATGTTCCTGTCGGTGGCTCCCGCGGTTTTATTGTCTGCGGGCTTCTGCTGCACAATTGCTCGGTGCCTGAGTGCAACGTGCATGGGGATAATGCTGGCCGCTGCCGTTGGCGTGGCCGTTGCGCTGGGCGCTTTGGGCGTTTTGATGGCTTCGAAAAAGGCTCCCCTCTGGATTGCCTTGGCTGCGGCGTCCGTAGCGCTTTTATGCGCGCTCTTGATTCCTTCGGCACGCTGGGGCTTCTATGCGTGCGTCAATACCGTTATCGCTCGCGTCAACTCGATCTGTGAGCTGTATATTCCATTGGTGGCAGACGCCGGTCTGCTGTGTGAAGCCGTGTCGCTGGCGGTGCTCGCCGGCATGTTTGCCGGCTCACTCGCCTGGCTTTTTGCCAACTTGAGCGTTTCGTGGCCCACGCTCTTAATCATCGTTATCTGCGGCTCGGCTTCCATGGCGCTGCAGCTTGGTGATTCTGCGATATCTATGACACTGGGCGTTGCGGGCTGGCTTGTCCAGTGCCGTGCTGGCGAGTTGCGGGGCTCTACGGTAGGTTTGCCCCAGGTTCTTTTTGGTCTTGGTGGCCTGTGCGCCGCATGCGGTGTTCTCGTTGCGCTGATCGTTGCCCTTGTGCAGCCTCTTCCCGAGGTGTCCGCCCTGTCGGCGTCTGCCGTCAAAGCGGTCCAGGGCGTTCGATTTGGGGATGATTCGCTGCCCGAGGGCGACCTTTCGCAAGCGGCGGACATGAACGAAGGCGCGTCCACGACGCTGTCGCTTACTGCCGACAAGACGCTCGATGACGACCTGCTCATGAAGGGTTTTGTGGGCACGACGTTTGATGGCATGTCTTGGGGGCGCGGCGACTGGATGTCCTACGAGGGCGAATGGTCCGGCATGCGTGAATGGCTGCGTCAGAACGGTTTGACGGTAGCCGAGCAACGCGCCGCGTTTGATACCGAGACCGAGCGTGAGGGCGGCGAGCCTGTCGAGGCGGTTGAGATTTCGGTCGATGCGTCGGGCGCCAACCGCAGATACACCTATGCTCCCTATACGCTGCGCTCGCTGGGCGGTACCGGTGCAATGTTGACGGCCTCGACGATGCTAAGCATGGACTTTTTGCCGTCTAAAACATACAGTGTGACCGTCGATAACGTGCCATCAGATGACGTCATTGCAGATTCGAGCTGGCTGGCGTCCTCCAAGAGCGACTATGCAAAAAGCGAGCGGGTATACGCCGCTTTCGTTCGCGATAAGTACCTGGACCTTCCCGAAGAGGAGCGGGATGCCGTTAATACATACCTGTTCTCGAGCGACAGCTGGGATGCTGGGGCGAATGTTTCGGATACAGCCGTGATCAGTCGCGTGCGCACGATGTTGGCTTCGCTTGCGGGGCAGACGGATAACCCGCCAACCTATACGGGGGCGACGTCGTTTGTCGCGTGGTTCTTGGGCACGGCGCACGAGGGCAACTCTGCCTACTTTGCCACGGCGGCGACGCTCGCGTTTCGATCTCAGGGAATTCCCGCGCGCTATGTCGAGGGCTATCAGGCAGCAGATGATCAGCTGGCCGCTGCTGTTGGGGCAGGCGTGGCGCTCAACTTGACGGCTGCCGATGCGCACGCGTGGACCGAGATCTACCTTGACGGTCAGGGATGGACGCCCGTGGAGGTCACCCCTGGATACTATAGCCAGACGCTCGATGCCGATAAGATTATCGATGTGGGCGAGGCATGGAGCAACGGCGCCAACGATAAGACGCTCGATGCGGGCTCGGTTGCAGGACGGGCCGAGGATAAGCATCGCGAGGATGTGCCGGTAATGTATAACATCCCCGTTGTGGCCAAAGTTGGGGTCGGTTTGATCGGCACGGCGATTGCCGCCCTGCTCGCTCTGTTTGTTCGCAGGTTTGTCTTGCGCGCTCGGCGCACGCGGGCTATCGAGAGCGATGAGCAGGATATATGCGTGCCGGCACTCTACGGCTATCTTGCCCTTGTGATGAACCAAAGCGGTCTCGACGCCTTTGACGAGACCAAGCCGCTCGATTGCCTGGATGCCTTTGCTGCAGTGTTCCCCCAGATTGACCCGTGGGAATACCGTCGAGCGATTCGACTTCATCAAGCTTATGCGTTTGGTGGCCGCCAGCTTAAACCGAACGAGTTGCGCACGCTCCGACGTTTTACCGAACGCCTGCATCGGAGCATGCCGGCTCCGCAAACTGTTATTGAACGCTTCCGCCGCTACATGCTGCACGCGTTGTAGAGGGAGTAGGTCTACGTGTTTTCTAAATATCCTCAACATATGGCTTCGCACAAGAACGCGGCGTCGGCCAAACTAAAAGGCCCGCGGAATGCGTCCGCGCGCGTTCAGCATGCCGCCAAAAATATGTATCGCGCCAAGCCTTTGGCCGCAACGCGCGTTGTGGCGGCGGCGGTTTCGGTTGCTGCGGTCGGCGTATTTGGCGCGGTCGCCTTTGAGTTGGCTCAGAGTAATCTGAGCTTCGATCCTTCGGGGTATATCGCTGCATACAGTCACGGTGACGCGGAGTCCGGCGAGGCGTATCGGATCAGTCCGCTCTCGACGGATGCCGAGGCAAATCGTCATGACGAGGATAGCGACAGCCGGGACACGAGCGCACGTGAGCAGCAGGCGCGGCTCGATAATGCGCAGGGACAGGTAAATCTGACGGGGCAAAGCGGCACGACCGCCTACAACGTTACCGGCAGCGCCGATGGAACGGGCGTAGGAGTTGCGGGTGGTTCGGGCAGCGGCGCGGGCGGCGGACAAAACGTTCCCGTTATCAATGCGGGCGGAGCATCTGGCGGCAATGCCGGCGGCGGTGCGGGCGGAAACGGTTCGGGCGGTAACGGCGGTAGTGGCGGCTCGGCCACCTCGACGGCCAATTCCTACAAGTATCTTCTTGCGGACCCCGCGCCCCAAAAGGGTGCCCCCATGGGAGACACAACGTTCTTTACGCAGTTTAACGGTGCAAATGGATTGATCGATCCCCATGAGGTGCAGATTTCACCCATGGAGGATGCAATCTACGATGGGCAGATGCTCGACGCCTGGACGCTGTTCTGCGCCATGGATGTCCACTGGAGTGACGACAAGGGCCTCTACTATCTTGCCTGCACCAAGGACGAGTTCGCCTCGTTTCCGTATCTCCGCATCGACTCGTGGACCAATGCCGCGGGCGAGAAGAATCCGGCGCTGTGCTCGAGCCAGCCGCTCACGGTAAGCGTCTCGCTGCGCTTGTCGCAGGATACGGCGTGGACGACGCGTAACGTTACCATCCAACCGGCGCGGTCGCGCCTGTTTGTGGTCGGCCAGCCCGATTCGATGGGCCAGCGAAGCGTGATTTGGAGCACGCTGAGCTCCAAGGAGAACCTGCTGGGTGTCAACACACAAGAAGCCTTTATGAAGCAGGCGGGCCATGTCGATTCGGGGGGCTACCTCAATGCCTTGTTGCTGGGGTGGCGCGAGAACGAGGCGGCCGTCCCGTATTTCTACACGCTGACACCCGGTCGCCATGTGGTGGTTCCCGGCGACATCGTGTCCATCGACCCCGCCTACAAGGTGCGTTTTCAGGGTTATGCTCTCGACGAGGACTATCGCTTTGACGACGACCCTACCAGCCTCAATAACTCACGCCTGCAGACGCTTGTCGATGTGGATGAGTCGGTCGTGTCGGTCGATGGCGGGGGCGAGACGCTCAGCGTTCCGCAGGGTGTGCAGGCGGTCGACGCCTATACCGACAGTCGTCAGCGTGAAGTCTTTACGTGGCAGATCAACAATCTAGAGCTACCGTCCTCGGTGTACTACGTCAACGTCAATGCGGGCTTTCAAGTGCTCGATGCCTACCGTGTCGCGTCGGATAACCCCGTCTATGCCGCAACGGATGAGGGTATCTTGACCTCTCGCGATGGCAAGGAGTATCTGGGCGTTCCCTACCATACGCGCGAGCTCGATGTTCCCGCCGATATTGCCCATGTCGTCATTCCCGATCGCAATAAGCTCGATCGTATTGTTCTGCACGCGTCCAAAGAGGGCGAGTTGCCCCAGATTGACGTGAGCAATCTGCAGGACTGCACCCTGGTCGTCGACGATGCCGCGCTGCTCGATTTTATTACCGAGCACGCGGACGAACTAGAGAATGCCTACGGCGTATACGTGTCGCCCGCGACCAACCCCAGTGTCCAGCTCACGTACTCACAGGGGCTGGTGTACAACATTAATTCGCAGCTCGAAAGCGACCTGTGCTATGTGCTCGATACGGGTTCCAATATTGCCCTGGTGCAGATTTCCAACACCATCAAGAAGGGTGCCTTTGCGGGCAACACTTCGGTGGACA
>URZJ01000139.1 GCA_900552395.1 uncultured Collinsella sp.
CGCCGCGGTCACGGCTGCACGGTCACGCTCATCCTCGAGCGTGACGCCCGCGTTGAGATAGGACAGCGCCACGCTGTTGATCTCGTTGAAGGTGAGCCAATAACGCACGAGGCCCTGGTACGCACGTCCGACGGTCTCGACGTAGTGCGCATACCGCTCGATCATCTCTCGGCTTTGCCATCCACCATAACGCTCGACCAGAGCCAACGGATAGTCGTAGTGCGACAGCGTCACGAGCGGCTCGATTCCGTGCTCGCGCAGCGCCTCGAATACCTGACGGTAAAACTCCAAGCCCTCACCGTTGGGCTCGGCCTCCATCCCTGTGGGAAAAATACGGCTCCAACAAATTGAAAGACGCAGGCACTTAAAGCCCATCTCAGCAAAGAGCTCGACGTCCTCGCGCCAATGATGGAAGAAGTCGTTGCCCCAACGGCATGGATACAGCCTGTCCGGATCATCCACGGACTTTTGCCTGCCAAACATCACATCCCAGCGGTCGGGACCCTGTGGAATCAGGTCGGAGTGCGACATACCGCGGCCGCCCTCGTTCCAGCCCCCTTCGGCCTGGTTGGCAGCGAGCGCGCCGCCCCACAAAAAGCCCTCGGGCATACCGGCAGCAGACGTTCTGTCAAAGTAACCCATGCTACTCAGTATCCTTGGCAGAAGCTGCCGCGGCGTTCTCCTGCTCCTGTGCCAGGAGCTGGTTGTCGTACACCTTAAAGAACGGGTACCAGACCACAGCCATGACCACGATCAAAACGATCGTAAATACCCAGATACGCGGGTCGAGGCACTGGATAAAGCCCTGAACGAAGATGGGGAACGTGCCGCTCACCAAGATGTAGAAGTTAGAGACAAGACCCAGTGAGATTGCACCCCAATACAGCAGGGCCGAAATCATACCGCCCAGCACAAACGGAATCATGAGGATCGGGTTGAAGATGATGGGTGCGCCAAAGATCGCGGGCTCGGAGATACGGAAGAAGCTCGGCACGATCGATGCCTTGCCAAATGCCTTGAGCTGCTGCGACTTTGCCTTAAACGCGCAGAGCGCCACAAAAGAGAACGTATTGCCCGTGCCGCCGATGAGGTTGATGACCATCGACATGAGTACCGGGTGGAACTCAAGCGGCTGCCCAGCAGCGTAGAGCGAGGCGTTGGCAGCAAAGGCGGCAAGCGTGACCGGGGCGGTGATGGGCATCACGATCATGTTGCCGTGGACGCCAAAGCACCAAAACAGCAGCGTCATGAAGCAGATAAGCAGTGCGCCGGGCACAGAGTCAACTGCGACGGAAAGCGGGGCAGCGAGCAGCTTCTCGATAACCGAGGGGATGGACAGCGTGGGATCGATCATCTGGATCAGCAGGTTGCCGCCAAAGAAGATGAGGATGTTGGCGAGCATAGGTACGATGGCGCCAAAGGTTTCGGACAAAAACGGCGGCACGCCATCGGGCATCTTGATGGTGATGCCCTTGGTCTGGCAGAAGCGCGTGACCTCGACGGAGACCAAGGCAACGATGATGGCGGTAAACAGGCCCTGCGCACCCAGATAGGTGCAGGGGACCGCCTGGAGCACGGACTCGTCAGCAAGCTGGTAGTAGGACGACGGCGCCGCGGCGATCAGGAACATCACCAGCGAGGTCATGCCGGCGTTAAGCTTGGGCATCTTGTAGGTGCCCGCCAGGTTATAGGCGATTGCGAACGTCACGATCACCGACAGTATGCCCATCGTCATATTGAAGGGGATGAGCAGCGTGAGCTTATTGGCCGTCGCAAAATCGAGCCAAGGGCCAAAGACGGACCAGAACCCGCCCTGCGCCACCAGGTCGGCCGTGACCGGCGGGTTGGCGAGGATCATAAAGACGGCAGATACCAAGATGAAGCTGATCGCGCTCATAAAGCCCTTTTGCATGGAGGCAAAGTGGCGCTCGGTGCCGCAGAAATTGGCGATAGGGGTCAGTTTTTCCTGAAGCAGGGTCATGAACTTTTCCATGGTTGCCTCCTAACCCAACAGCGACTGGGCGAGTGCCAGCACGTTGGCGGCGTTGCCCATGCCGTAGTCCTGTGCGGGGATGACCGCGGTCGGCTTACCGCTCCCCTGCTTGACGGTGTTGAGCTGGTAGGACACCTGCGGCCCCAAGAGCAGCACGTCATAATTGGCGCACGTCTCCTGATACTCGCCGATACCCACCGCATCGATATCGAGCTCGATGCCGTTTTGCTCCGCATATTTCTCGAGTTTCTTCATCAGAATGCTTGTAGACAGACCAGCTGCGCAAACAAGAAGGATCTTCATAAGGGATTCCCTTCGCATTGATTGGTTGGATAGTCACCGCACGCCGCTAGGCGTTCTTGGTTGCAGTGCGCTCATATAGGCAGATCAGCTCCTGCACGAGCTCCTGAGCAAGCATGGAGCACATGAGGTGGTCCTGAGCATGGACCAGCAACACATCCACCGACAGATGCTCGCCCGCTGCCTCAGTCGAAAGCAGCTGCGTTTGGATGTGGTGAGCCTTGATTCCCGCATCCTTTGACTGCTTCATGAGTTTGGCGGCGGCGTCAAAATCCCCCGCTTTTGCCTTTTCAAGGGCTTCGAAGGCAAGGCTGCGTGCCTCTCCCGCTGCAGCGACCAGCTGAAACGAAACCATCTCGGTTCCCTGATCGTCCATAACGGTCTCCTCTCCCGTGATGTTTGGTTTGTACTTGAATATTCGAAACGCCTATCTCCCGCCCGCAATCCTCGAGGTTTATTGCAGGTAGACTGACAGGGTCATCGACAAAAGAAGTCTTAAGCCGTATGCGCTTGCACAAGCGCCATCAGCTCATGCCAGGACCGGCGCTCGCGTAGGCGCTCGACCCCCTGGCGGTCCATAAAGATCTCGGCGAGCAGTGAGCTCAAGATCCGCGCCTCATCGCCGCCCGACCGGGCAAACGACACCATAAAGACGATATCGACCTCATGGCCGTATTCGTCCCAAAGAATGGGATGTTCGAGCAGGCCCACGGTAACAAAGGCCTCGGCGCTCAAGGGATGCATCCCATGGGGCATGGCTACCCCATTGCCAAACGAGGTGGCACTCGCGCTCTCGCGCTCGGCGACCTCTTGGGCAAACTGGGCATCGACACGGCCGCTCTCGACGGCGCGCTCGGAGAGATATCGGAGAACGGCCTGCTTCGACGACGCCTCAACGCGGTTGAAGAACAGGGCACGGCTAAAGAAAGAGCTCACGGAGTCCGATTGCGCAGTGTCGTCGCTCAGCACCTTGCGGATAGCGTTGACATCGCTCGTCTCCAAGAAGAAATCGGCCTCGCGGACGGGCACGGGCAACTTGACGTTGAGCGGCACCGTTGTGAACACGTAGTCGATGTGCGAAAAATCGAACGTTCCCACGCGGGCGACATCGCATGTCTCAATCGAATCGATATACATGCCAAACTGCTTGCGGTACTGGTGCTCGAGCATACGGGCGCTTCCCGCTCCCGAGGCGCACACGATCAGGATGCGCTTGCGACGCGGCTGGTCGGCTTGCTGCTCGAGGGCCAGGGCAAATGCCATGGCGATGTAGCCGAGCTCTTCATCAGAGGGCTGGCTGCCAAAATGACGCTCGAGCACCTGCGAGGTGCCAGCTGCCATCGAATAGGCCAACGGAAACCTCGTCTTGATATCGGGCAGCATGGGGTTATCCATATGCATGTGATATTCAAGGCGATAGCCCAGAGGGCCGATATGCCGAGCAAGGTTCATGCGAAGTTCAAGATCGCCGCTAAAGTCAAACCTAAACTCATCGTTGACCGCACGTACCATCTCGGAAGCAATCTCCCACATCTCGTCCGAGATAACGGCAGAGCCCTTCTCGGGCACGCCCGTGCCCCTACCGAGCAAATGGATTGCGATAAAGGCAACCTCTTCTCGGGGCATGCTCACGCCCAGGGCATCCTTGATGTTTGCGGCAATCTGGAAAGCCGCGGCGTATTCGCGCGTTCCCTCCAGTTTTTGAACGTCCGATTCTGCAGCTGGGACATAGCAGCCCTGCTCGATGCGGCCAAGAGCAATGTAAAGATGCATGATGAGATTGCGGGATGCCAGCGAGCTCACCGTGACGGGCGAGGCCGTCAGGGCATCGTCCACACATGCGGCGATGGCCCGCAGGCGCTCGGCGAGCTTTGCATCGTCGGTGTCGGGCAACACGGGCCTCACCAGCGAGGCCAGGCACAGGCGCCGTTGTGACTCCCCGCCCGCAACGCGGATTCCGTAGCGTGGGCGCTTTTCGAGCGTTAAGTCAAATTGGGCGAGTTTCTGCTCTACCAGACGCATGTCATTGGACAGAGTCCGCGCCGAAACGTAGAGTAAATCCGCATACTCCTCAATCGTCACCCACTGGGACCGCATGAGGAGGTCGTTAAGAAGGAAGGACACACGGCCATCGCGCGTATCAGGAATGCCCGGATGGGCCAGAGCCGCACCGTCTAGCAAGCGAGCAAGCTCATCTGCACGTGCAACATCGATACGATACTGCCCCTTGCTGCCAACGATGCGTGCAACCCCTGCAAGGCTGTCGTTTGCGCGATGGATATAGTTTCTCACGGCGCGCTCGCTTACCTCGAGACGCTTGGCAAGTACCGCGACAGCGACAGGCTGAGCGTCCTCGATCATATTTACAAGCTGCTTGACGCGAGCATCCATGTCCTCCTCCTTTCCCTGCGTCTAGTCTAACGCGGTAAAGAATGACACTCCACGTCGCGCTCGTTCCGCCAACTCGGAACAGGTTGCGGGGAGTCCAGCTGAGCTATGGAGAGCCTGGGGAGAGGGCCCGAAGGCAATGCGTCGGTGTGGGATGCGCCTTCCCAGCCATTGGGCAGTCATTGGGGACAGACTTAAATGAGTAGTCGTTGTGAACGTTGTTGTTTGACTAGTCGTTTAAGAACGTCCCCAATGGCTATTAAGGACTGTCCCAAGCTGCCGGCAGGAAAGGACCGTCCCCAAGTGCCGGGTTTGTCCCCAATGACTAGGTGAATAGCAAAAGCCCCGCAGTCGGAGCGGACTGCGGGGCTCGTG
>URZJ01000140.1 GCA_900552395.1 uncultured Collinsella sp.
GCAGAACCCACCGGCAGACCGCCCACGCCGCGCTCAGAGCGCGCGTACACATAAACGCTGCCCTGGACCACCAGTACGTGCACCATTGCATCGGGGTCGTGCATTTGAACCTTTTTATCGGGGAAGGCCTCACACAGTACCTCGCCCACCTGACGATTGATATCGATCGAGGTGAGCTCATAGTCAGTATTGGAGCGCTTGGCGTGCACCTTAAACGAATCGAAGGAACCAAACTCGCGCAGCGCCTTCACGGCGGCGGCGCAGTACTCCTGCGGGTCGCGGTTGGTGTGATACGCCAAAGACACACGAGCAACGCCGGGGACGGTGCGGATGACACGCGCCGCCTCGTCGGCCTGATGCTCGTTAAAGGTCACGAGGATATAACCGGAAATTCGAGACACGGCGTTCACGGAAAAGGCGGCCAAGGCCGCCTTAATGTTATCCATGAGGATATGCTCAAAATGTGCGCGGTTCTTGCCCTTCAGTCCAACCTCGTGATAGTGGACTAGGCAGACGCGAGCCGCCATTTAGGCTTCAGCAACCTTGTGGCCGAGCGCCTTCTCGTAACGGGCCTCGTCGTAAGAGATGTCGCCGTCGACAATCTCGTCCATAGCCATCGAGATGGTATCGGCACCGGAAAGCCCGATGGTGATGTCATCGACATCCTGGACGGCAAGCACGCGGTTGTGCTGGCCACGCAGCATGCTATTGATGTCGCAGGCGCGCTTGGAGGCAAGCGAAGCGAGCAGGAAGCGGTTATGATCGGTCTTCTCCAGAAGATCGTCAATACAAGGCTTTACAACGGACACGGACCTCAGATCCTTTCATGCATATCGAGAACGCGAACGAGCTCATCGGTCGCGCGGTCGAGATCGTCATTCACCACGACGTCGTCGTAGCGGTCGGCAAGGGCAAGCTCATCGGCGGCGTTTGCCATACGCAGCTCAATCGTCTCGGGCGTCTCGGTACCGCGACCGACTAGACGCTCGCGGAGCACCTCAAGCGAAGGCGGCTTGATAAAGATCAGCACGGCCTCGGGGAAACGCTCCTTCACCTGCAGGGCGCCCTGGACATCGATCTCCAAAATCAGAGACGAGCCCGAGGCGAGCTTGGATGTGACCTCGCTCACCAACGTGCCGTAGCAGTTACCGTGGACCTCGGCCCACTCAACAAACTCACCGTTTGCCACGCGGCGGTCGAACTCCTCACGCGTCAGAAAAAAGTAGTTGACGCCGTCGACCTCACCTTTGCGTGGTGCTCGCGTGGTAGCCGAAACCGTCAGACCCAGGTTCGAGCGGCGCTCGCGCACACGAGTGACGAGCGTACCCTTGCCTGCGCCTGACGGTCCAGAAATCACAAAGAGCTTGGAATCCTGAGCGCTCACTTATTTGGTCAGCTGCTCGAGGAGCTGCTCGCGCTGACGGACGCCGAGGCCCTGGACGCGACGAGTAGCGGAGATACCGAGCTCCTCCATGATCTTGGCGGCCTTGGCCTTGCCATAACCGGGGAGAGACTCGATGAGGGTGGAAACCTTCATGCGGGAAGCGATGGGGTCATCGGAGTTGAGCACGGACTCGAGGGACTTCTCGCCCTTCTTGATCTGCTCGCGAAGCTCAGCGCGGGCGTGACGTGCGGCAGCAGCCTTCTCAAGAGCCTGCTTGCGCTGCTCGTCGGTAAGCTGAGGGAGTGCCATTCGTACCTCCAAATAGTTGGGTTATATCTGATTCAATAATTGGCATTTTAGCACGTAGAACGTACAAAATGCCTAATCGCGGCTCCATAGGTTAGACGATACCCGCAAAAAGTGCAATATACTGCGCCCAAAGTTAAGCCCCTGACCTGCGATTCCACACAAAGGATGGGAAAGTTTACGCAGGCACAGGGGCTATTTTGTGCTAATGAGACCCAAAAGTGGTGACTTAGGGGAATCTTTTACGCGACGTTTTCGACCAGCTCGGCGACGATGGCGTCAAAGGCGGCAACCGGATCGTCGGCACCGGTGATGGGACGGCCCACCACAATGTGGCTTGCGCCACGCTCGATAGCCTGGGAAGGCGTCGCCACGCGGGACTGGTCGCCAAGGGCGGCACCCACCGGACGCACACCCGGAGTCACGATCAGGGCATCAGGACCCAGCAGCTCACGCATGTCGTGAGCCTCCATCGGTGAGCACACGATGCCATCGATGCCATTGGCCTGAGCAAGCTTTGCCAAGCGGGCGGCCTCCTCGGCCACGGGAGACTCGACGCCGATCTCGCTCAAGGCATCCTGATTCATGCTCGTGAGCACGGTGATGGCGACGAGCTTGGCGCGGTCCTCACGCGCCTCCTCGGCACCCTCGCGGCAGGCAGCGAGCATAGCACCCGAGCCCAGGCCGTGGACCGAAAGCAGGTCGGCACCGGCAAGCGAGGCCGAGCGGGCAGCGCCGCGCACCTGATGCGGAATGTCATGGAACTTAAGGTCGAGGAAGACCTTAAAGCCAAGGTCCTTAAAGGTCTTGACGATCTGGGGACCCTCAGCGTAATAGAGCGTCATGCCGACCTTGAGCCAGGCGGCATGGCCCGAAAGCTCGTGGGCGAGCTCGAGCGCGCGCTCACGGTCGCAGTCGAGGGCGACGATAACACGGTCGCGGGCATCATTCTCTAGCATTCGAAAGCACCCACCAGCTCGTTGATGTCCTTTACGCCCTGGGACTCGGCCCAGGCCTCGAGCTCATGCGCGATCTTAAGCGAAGCGCACGGATCGACGAAGTTGGCCATGCCGACCGACACGCAGGTGGCGCCGGCCAGGATAAACTCAGCCGCATCCTCGCCAGTCATGACACCGCCGACACCGTTGATGGGGATATCGACGGCCTGGGCAACCTCCCAGACCATGCGCACGGCGATGTGGTGGCACAGCGGGCCCGAAAGGCCGCCCTTGGGCTTGGCCACGCGGGACTTGCGGGTATGGACGTCGATGGCCATGCCCTGGATGGAGTTGATGACCGAAAGGCCGTCGGCGCCGGCAGCCTCGAGGGCCTTGGCGATCTCGGCGACGTTGACCGGCGCCATCTTCACGAACAGCGGCTTATCGGTCACCTTGCGGCAGGCAGCCATAACGGAAGAGGCGCCCTCGGGCGTGGAGCCCATGGCGGCACCGCCGGCGGCGATATTAGGGCAGCTCACGTTGATCTCGTAGCCGGCAGCCCAGGGGCACAGCTCGACATACATCTCGAGTGCGCGGACAAACTCGTCAACGGAGTGACCGGCAACCTGACAGATGACCTGGCAGCCGTCCTTGGACAGCTGTTCGAGCCACGGACCGGACTCGCGGGCAAAGGCGGCCACGCCGGGGTTCTGAAGGCCCACGGAGTTGATCATACCGCCGGGAATCTCGGCCATGCGGGGCGCGGGATTGCCGGGCCAGGGCTCGGCAGCGCAACCCTTGGTGGTGATGGCGCCCAGCTGGGAAACATCAAAGAAGTTCTGGAACTGCCAACCGTAGCCAAAGGTACCGGCTGCGGTGTTGATGGGGTTCTGCATCTTGACGCCGCCGAAATCGACGGCCATGTTCACGGTACCCACTAGAAGACCACCACCTTGGAAGCATCGAACACAGGGCCGCACATACAGGCGCCCTTCATACCGTCGACCGTCTCGACATTGCAGGTGTTGCAGGCGCCAAAGCCACAGCTCATCATGCGCTCGAGCGACACCTCGCAGTACGCACCGGCCTCGGCGGCTGCGGCGGCGACCTTCTTCATCATGACGGCGGGACCGCAGCTGGCCACGTAGTCGTAGCCGCCCTCGCCAAGCAGCTCGGCGGCAGGATCGGTGCAAAAACCGTGCGTGCCGAGCGAACCGTCGTCGGTGCACACGTTAACCGTGGCGCCCAGCGCACGGAACTCATCGACACCCACGACTTTGGAAGCGGTGCCAAAGCCCAGGCACACGTCCACATCAACACCCTGCTCGGCAAGCATGCCGGCAAGACACAGCACAGGCGGAACGCCGATGCCACCGGCGACGAGCAGTGCCTTCCTGGTGCCCTCGGGTACCATCCAGCCACGGCCACCGGGGCCCAACAGGTTAGAGGTGGAGCCAGGGCCCATCTGGGACAAACGGCGGGTATCGTCGCCCACGGCGGCGTACCACAGCTCGACGGTGCCGGCCTCGGCGTCGGCGCGGTAGAAACTCAAGGGCACACGAAGCAGAGAAGACGCATCGCCGGGGACGGCGATGTTCACAAACTGACCGGGCTTGAGCGCACTTGCAAGCTTGGGGGCCGAGATGACGAGCGAGAAGATGCCGTCGGCGATCTCCCGGTTCGAGACGACCTCGAAGTCGTGCATGCGTGCAGTGGAAGGTGTGGGCATAGACGCTCCAATCCCCCATGCGGTTGCATGGTCTAAACGAACAGAAAGCGCGGCACCGCAAGGGCGCCGCGCACAAAAGCGATAAGGCTATGCTAGCAGATGCAGCCGTCGGCGAGCGTCTGCTTGCCACCGACAAATACATCGGTGGCACGACCGGTGAGCGTGCGGCCGGCAAAACCGGAGTTCTCGGCGCGCGACTCGTAACCGTCCTCGCCAACCGTCCAGGTTGCGGAGGGGTCGAACACGGTCAGGTCGGCGACAGAGCCCGCCTTGACCTGAACCTGATCGAGGCCCAGAATCTCACGCGGCTTGATGGCCATGAGCTCGACCATGCGGCTCACGCTCATCTTGCCCGTGTTGACCAGCTCAGTGAGCACGAGCGACAGCGAAGTCTCGAGGCCAATCATTCCAAAGGGCGCGAGCTCGAACTCGCGGGCCTTCTCCCACGGGGTGTGGGGAGCGTGGTCGGTAACGATAGCGTCGACGGTACCGTCGATAACACCCTGACGGATGGCCTCGGCATCCTCGTCGGTGCGCAGCGGCGGATTGACCTTGAGCGAGGTGTTGTAGGTCTCGTCCAGGTCGTTCTCGGTCAGGAACATGTGGTGCGGGGTGGCCTCGCAGGTCACCTGGACACCGGCAGCCTTACCGGCACGCACGAGCT
>URZJ01000141.1 GCA_900552395.1 uncultured Collinsella sp.
GAACGGGTCTGAGTGTCTGTCCCAGGTCGGTGAGCGAGTACTCCACCCGTGGGGGCACCTCTGCGAACGCTTCACGATGAACGAGCCCCGTTTCCTCCATGGTTCGTAGGTTGCTGGTCAGAACTTTCTGCGAAATCTTGCCGATCGAGCGTTGCAGCTCCTTAAAGCGCATCGTGCCTTTGAGCGAGAGTTCGCGCAGGATGAGCACCTGCCACTTGTTGCCGATGAGCAAAAGCGTTGTCTCCACTGGGCAGGCAGGCAGGTTCTCCAAAGTCGGTGTTGTCATGTTCGCGAAACCTCCGTCTGCAATCATGCACGTCATTTACATTAGTTTCCTTTTGGTGCTTACAGCATTTTTATGTGCCTACTTTCCATTATATACCTTTGACGCGTATCGTATGAGCTGCAAGGAAAGCGGCGTCGAGTGCCGCAGGTCGAAAGGAAAGCATGATGACCAAGAAAATCGCAGTTGTAGCAGCGAACGGCAGGGCCGGCAGCCTCATCGTTGAGGAGGCCGTGCGTCGCGGATTCGACGTGACCGCCATCGTACGCGGCGAGAATAGGACCGCCGCTCAGAACTCCGTCATCAAAGACGCACTCGAGCTCACGACGGAAGACCTCGAAGGATTCGACGCCGTGGTGGACGCCGTGGGCGGCTGGACGCCCGAGACCATCCCCGGTATCACCGACGCGGGCATCCACTTGGCTAATGTGCTGGTCGGCACCGATGTGCGCCTGCTCATAGTGGGTGGCGCGGGCTCGCTGTTCGTCAACCCCGAGCATACGGTCACCGTCGATATGGGCCCGAACTTCCCCGATGACTGGAAGCCGCTGTCCGCCGCGGCCGGCAAAGTCCTTGCTCACCTTCGCGAAACGGACGGCCTCAAGTGGACCTTCATTTCCCCTGCTGCTGACTTCCAGGCCGACGGCGAGCGCACCGGTGAGTATATCTTGGCGGGCGAGGAGTTCACGCTCAACAGCCGCGGCGAGTCAACGCTCTCGTACGCTGACTATGCGATTGCCATGGTCGATGAGATCGAGTCCGGTAACCACGTCGCCCAGCGCATCTCGGTTGTGAGCAAGTAGCTTTATGCCGTTTGGGAAATGGGAGGGTCGATGCCAGCCGCGTCGACCCTCCCGTTGCGTACCGGGGCAACCAGTCTTGTTGTCCGAGTTGTGACATCTTAAACAATGGTTGAGTTTAAAAAGGGCGTTTTTGGTACTACCGAGCGTGAGCGTTCTCGTAGGCCTCTTTGATATCTTCTGGCAAACCGTCGGGAATCATGGCCCTCAGCTCAGTCTCATTCTCGCCCTGATTCAGCTGCCCGTAGAACCAGCATTTGTACTTCAGCATGTCCAGCGCGCGGTTCATGTTCGCGATCTCTAGCTCCATGTGGGCCTTCCGCTCCTCGAACATGGCCTTGCGTTTGGGGTATGTCGATGGACCCTCCGCGCACCATTCCATGAATAGACGGATGTCCTTGATCTCCATCCCCGCTTTCTTGAGGCATTCGATGACCCGAAGCGCCTCGAGTTCCGTATCGCCGAATTGCCGAATGCCGGACGTCCGCTCCAATGCCGGGAACAATCCCTGCTTGTCGTAATAGCGCAGCGTTGAGGCGGGCAAGCCGAACATCTCCGACACCTGTCCGATTGTGTACATGGCTCCTCCGAATCAATCTCGAATTCATTTCTTGACCTAAAGTCAGGTTTAGGTATCACCTTCATTCTCGTCATTAGAACAGGGATTGCAAAGGGTGTTCCGTAATGCGGAAACAGATTTGCACCTAAACCATCGACAGGGGGAGATCGATCATGGCAATTAAACAGACGGCAGGCAGGGATGCCCTGGGGGAGTTCGCCCCCAAGTTCGCACAGCTCAATGACGATGTGCTGTTTGGCGAGGTGTGGAGTCGAGAAGACGGGCTTTCCCTTCGAGACCGCAGCGTGGTGACGGTTGTGGCCCTGATGGCGCAGGGACTGACGGACTCTTCGTTTAAATATCATCTGATGTCCGCAAAGAACAACGGGGTGACCAGGGCGGAGATAGCGGAAATCCTTACGCACGCGGCGTTTTATGCGGGATGGCCCAAGGCGTGGGCGGCCTTCCGCATGGCAAAGGAGGTCTGGGCGGATGACGATGCCGCTGATGCAAAAGCCGAGCACCAAAACGAGATGGCCTTTCCCATCGGTGCCCCCAACGACGCATTCGCGAAGTACTTTATCGGGCAAAGCTACCTCGCGCCTCTATCAACCGAGCAGGTTGGCGTCTACAACGTGACGTTCGAGCCCGGCTGCCGCAACAACTGGCACGTGCACCACGCCAAAAACGGCGGCGGACAGATTCTCATCTGCGTGGCTGGTCGAGGGTTTTACCAGGAATGGGGTAAGCCGGCGCAGAAACTGCACCCTGGCGACGTGGTCAACATTGCCCCAGGGGTGAAGCACTGGCACGGAGCCGCACCCGACAGCTGGTTCTCACATCTCGCGTTGGAGGTTCCGGGCGAGGAAGCCTCCAACGAGTGGTTGGAACCTGTGAACGATGAGGATTATCTCAAAGCGACTGACAAGGAGGCTTAAATACCTTCGCCGTCCGCGCCGCCGAGAGCAGGGCGCCCAAATCGGCCTGGATCGCCCCTGCCTTGCTCCCGAGCTGCAGCGGAGCCGAGCCGCCCGAGATGTTTACGCTCAAAAGGTGCGCATCCGGCAGCTTTGCGGTCATGCTCCAGAACGGGAGCGTGATGATGCCGGGGGTCATCTCGCCCACGCCAAGCTCCAGCAACAGCACGCGGCAATCGCTGCGCTCGCGCACGAAGCGCTCGTATCGTCCGAGGCTCTCGCGCCATGCCGCACCCTGCAGAAACGTGTCGTCGCGCACCCACGGCACAAGCTGCCAGCCGCAGTGCGGGCATCGGGGGACATCCTCGCTGCGGATCTCGAACCCCGCCATGCCCGCGAGCATGCGCTCGACGTAGGGGCTCGCGTCGAAGAGCTCGTCACAGCATGGCTGCTTGCACTGAAGGTGCGCGAAGCTTCCCTGATAGTTACAGGTTCTCTCGTCGGGAAACGTCTTCTCGGCCTGGGTGTCCACATTGGTGCTCAGGATGAAGTAGTCCTTATGGCCGATGAGGGACCGTAGGTCGAGATAGGGCTGCGAGGCCAGCTCGCGCAGCATGAAGTCGATGTATCGCGCATAGTATGCCCACTGCTGCTCGAGGCTGGGGTAGAGGTGGTAGAAGCCGTCGAAAAGGCTCTTGAAGCCAAAGGCTTGCTGCCAGTCCGCCATTCCTGCGCGCGCCATGCCCGCGCGGTTGTAATGGTTGAACCCGGCGGCGCTCGACATGCCCGAGCCGATGCCGACGATGATGGCGTCGGCATCGTCGATAAGGCTTCGAAGCCTACGCGCTTCTCTTTCTAGGGGTGGCATCGGGCGATCTCCTCGAAAGCCGGGGTCATATCGCCGTCAACGAGAATCGTCTCGCACGAGGCGTCGGGCGCCATGGCCTGGCTGTAGTTGAACACGATGTAGGTGGCGTGCTCGCAGACGTTCGCGATCTGGGCGAGCATGTGCTTTATGATGCCGTTGCGCAGTCCCACGCCAAGTTCGAGGATGGCGACCCTGCCGTTGCGATGGGCTTGCACAAGGCGCTCGAGCTCCTCGAGCTGGGCCGTGGCGAGGGCGTCTGGATGGGCGAGACGCCGCTCGTCGATCGACGTGCGTATGCTCCCCTCCGTCTCGAGCACGCGGTTCTCGTTGAACCCTGCGCGTACGAAGTGCCCGTCGATATTGCACGTGATCACGAAGATGTCAGCGTGCTCTGTAAGACGCCGCAGCCCGTTCATGAGCGGGCTGGGCTCATACTCGACATACTCCTTTTGATGGAACCGCTCGACCCATCGGCTTCGCACGCTGGCATCCGGGGAGGCGAGCCCCTGCAGTATGCAGCCGATGCCGTCGGCCTGAGCGAGGTCGCCGTACGCCTCTCGGAAATGAGCATCGGCGCAGAAGAGGTTGAGCCCCTCTGCCATGTCCAGCCCGTTGCTGGCGCCGATGATGACAAGATCCGCCTCGGCTAGCGCCCTGCCTATGCGAACTGCTTTCACCGTTTCCATGTGCTACCTCCCCAGCGTCTTGCGCACGTCGGCGAGCACGTCGGCGATGTCGGCGCGAACGGCGAGCCCCCAATCCTCGATCGCGCGGGGGAGAAACTGCGTCCTGTTGTTCACGGCGATGTAGCTAGCCTGCGACAACTGCGCCGTGAGGGCCCAGAACGGCTCCTGGATAAACGCGGGCGTCATGCGGCCCACGCCCAGCTCGAGGAAAAGGATCCTCTGCCGCGCGTGCGCGTCGAGCCAGTCGGACACCTTGTGGTACTGCTCCTCGTAGAGCTCGCCCTGCAGGAAGTTGCCGTAGCCGCGAACCCAGGGGAACGCCTCTGCCCCGCAGTGCGGGCAGCGCGGCACGAGCTCTGATGGAACCTCTAGACCGTCCCCCATGGCCTCTATCATGCGGGAGATCGGTTCGATGGCGTCCCACACCTCGTCAGTGCAGCAGCGGGAGCACTGGAGGAAGCGGTGGTCGCCTTGGATCTCTGCCACCTTCTCCCAGGGGTAGAGCTTCACAAACTGCGTGTCCTGGTTGGTGGTGAGCACGAAGAAATCCTTCTCGGCGAGAATGGCGTCGAGGTCCTTGTAGGGCTTGCGCAGCGGTGCGTTGAGCGTGGTGTCGAGGAAGGTGGCAAGGTAGCCCCAGCGCGCCTCGGCGGTGGGCCAGCGGTAGAACGACCCCTCGAAAGCGCCCTTGAAACCGTAACGCTCGGCGAATTTGCCGAAATGCCTGCGATAGGTTGCGTTGTCCTCGTAATAGAAGTCGCCGCCGCCCGCCGCGGAGAGCCCAGAGGCCCCGCCCACCAGCACGCAATCGGCTTCCTCGATCATGCGGGCGAAGTCCCTGATTTGCTGGTCGTAGGGCTCGGGCTCGCGGTCACTCAGCTCATA
>URZJ01000142.1 GCA_900552395.1 uncultured Collinsella sp.
ATTTCTCGATTAGCTGGTTGGGCGGCAATGAAGTTGCGGCGTAATGGGAAGCGTTTCGCGGCCTTTTGGCTAAAACGGCCCCTTTTCCGCCGCGACTCCTAAAAAGACGCCGGCGCGCCTTGAGTTGCGGCGCGTCGGCGTGATGGCTTTGTTGTGGCTGGGTGTACTTCGGTTGTTCGACGGCTTTGGCATGTCCGATCTTGCCAGGCAAGCCTTTGTTACCGTTTAACGTTTGCCCATATAAAACCTGCCAAAATAAACCTGTCCCTAACTGGCAGGTTGGTAGCGGGGACAGTAGCTGATGGCGATGGCGTCGACGCCTACGTGGGTGGCGATGGTGCAGCCGATGGGGCCGGTGCCGGCGTCTACGTAGTTCTGGCCTGCGAGCGCTTGGTTAACGAGCTCCTGCTCCTCGGCAGCACCGGTCGTGAGCACGCGCACGCTGGAGCCCGGGTGCTCGGTCAAAAATTCGAGGCAGTCAGCCATGGTGTTCGCAACGATGCGCTTGGCACCGCGGCCCTTCTTGATGGCCTTGATTTCGCCTGACTTCCACTCCGGCGAAACGGCCAGGCGAATGTTGAACATCTGCGTGAGCTGGCCGGCGAGTTTGGGCGCGCGGCCGTTCTTAACGAGGTTCTCGAGTGTGCGGGGAATCAGTAGCAGGTGTGCATCGGGCAGCGTCTCGCGGATCTGCGCCTCGGTCTCGTCCAGGCTGCGGCCGTCCTCGCGCATGGCGAGCGCGTACTCCACCAGCAGACCCTCGGCGCCCGAACCGGTGCGCGAATCGATGCAGCGCACGTCGAGCTCGTGGGTCTCGGCCGTCAGGCTGGCGTTGGCATAGCAGGCAGACCACTCGCTGCATAGCGAGATAAAGATGGCGCTATCATGGCCGTCGGCGCGCACGCGGTCAAAGAGCGCCTTGAACTCGCCGGCGCTCGGCTGCGATGTGTGCGGCAACTGCTCGGAACCAGCCATGCGGGCGATGTATTCCTCGGCGGTAATCTGCACCTGGTCGAGCAGGTCCTCGCCCTCGATAATCACATGCAGCGGAATCACGTAAATGCCGAGCTCTTGAGCACGAGCGGGGGAGATGTCCGACGTGGAGTCGGTTATGATGGCAAAAGACATAATTGCACCTTTCGTTGGGGCGCTTGCGCGCCGCCTTCTGAGAGCAAAGTGCGACAAGTATAGTAGAGTCGTTCCACATTACTAGGTTCAATTGTTGAATAGTCAACAGTTTGAAGTGTCGGTGTGGAAATCGTCAACTGGGGAAGAGAGGGTGCCAGTGGAGCAGCTGGAGATATGCAAGCGGTCGGTTGTGCTGTTTGATTTCGATGGCACGGTGGCCGATACAGGCCGGGCGGTGATGACCTCGACGCGCAAGACGCTGGCTGTGCGCGGGTTTTCGGAGGCGCAGATGGGTGATCTGCGCCGCATGATTGGGCCGCCCCTGTGGAAGAGCTTTCACGACTTTTATGGCTTCTCGCGCGAGGAGTCGCTTGTGGTGGCCGACGAGTACCGTGCCTTTTTTGATGAGCTGGGACCGGAAGAGTACCCTGTGTTCGATGGAATTTCCGAGCTGCTGGATGGGTTGGCCGCCCAGGGGCATCGCTTGGCCGTGGCGACGTCGCGCATGGAGGCAAAGTGCATCGACATGGTGGGCGAGCTGGGGCTTTCTCAGTTTAAGGCAGTGGTTGGCATGAATCCGCCGCAGGGACGCGAGACCAAGGCCGATTCGGTCCGCGATGCCCTGGCGGCGCTCGGTGCGACGGCGGACGATGCCGTGATGATCGGCGATCGCTTTAACGATGTGGAGGGCGCGCACGCAATGGGCGTGCCGTGCATCGGCATCTATTCGGGCGCGGCGGCGCCGGGTGAGCATGAGGCCGCGGGCGCCGATGCGGTGGTGCACTCGGTGGCCGAGCTTGCTAAACTTTTCGCTATATAAGTATGTGATGTGAGGGGCGGGCACGCTCGCCGCTCATTGGTAAGGAGGTCGTCCATGAATCAGGTGGAGCAGAGCGTTGCCGAGTATGTCGACGAGGTTTGGGAAGATGTCGTCGCCGATATCGAGCGTCTGGTGAGCTATCCGTCCGTGGCGGTTTCTGCCAATGCGGAGCCCGGCGCGCCGTTTGGCCGTCCAGTCCGTGACGCGCTCGATTGCGCGCTCGGCATTGCGCAAAAGCTCGGCTACCAGACGAGCGACGACGAGGGTTATGTGGGCATTGCCGATATCCCTGGCCGCGGCGACAAGCAGCTCGCGACCATTTGCCATGTGGACGTGGTGCCCGCAGGCCCCGGCTGGAACACCGACCCGTTTGCGATGGAGCGTCGCGAGGGCTGGCTGCTCGGCCGCGGCGTTATCGACGACAAGGGTCCTGCCGTGCTGTCGCTCTACGCCGGCGCCTATCTGCTCAAGCACGGTATTACCCCGCGCTACACCTTCCGCGCGCTGCTGGGCTGCGATGAGGAGGTGGGCATGTCCGACGTTCACCATTATCTGGAGAACCACGCAGACCCCGACTTTTTGTTTACACCCGATGCCGAGTTCCCGGTCTGTAATGCCGAGAAGGGCCAGTTTGGGGCGACGTTTGTGAGTTCCAAGATCGACGGCGGGCGCATTGTGTCCTGGAGCGGTGCCGAGGCGAGCAACGCCATTCCGTCGCAGTCTATCTGCGAGCTTGCGATTGCCGCCGATGAACTGCCGGCGCCCGTTGAGAATGCCGGCCGCCTGGAGATCACGGCGCTCGATAACGGGCATGCGCAGATTTTTGCCCACGGCATTGGCGGTCATGCCTCGATGCCCGAGAGAACGATCAATGCCGTCGGCCTCATCGTGGCGTATCTGCGCGAGGCCGAGGATGCGTTTGGTGCCCGTGACGAGCGCCTGCTGACGCCTGCCGAGCACGAGTTCGTCAAGTTCCTGGCCTTTGTGCATGCGGATGCCTATGGCCGCGGCCTGGGTATCGATGCGACGAACGCGGCGTTTGGCCCGCTCACGTGCAACCCCGGCGTCATCCGCGTGGTGGATGGCCACATTGAGCAGGTCATTGACGTGCGTTTCCCCGACAGCACGAGCGCCGATACCATCCGCGAGCAGCTCGAGCCACTTGTGGGCCGCTTTGGCGTGACGTATCGCGTGGATCGCGCAAAGGTGCCGTTCTCGGTCTCTGCCGACGATCCGGCTGTGAAGGCGCTTATCGATACCTATAACGAGTTTACGGGCAAGCATGTCGAGCCCTTCGCCATGGGCGGTGGCACGTACGCACGCAACTTTGCCCGCGCCGTCTCGTTTGGCCCCGAGGAGACCGGCCTGGAGCTGCCCCCATGGGGCGGCCAGATGCACGGCCCCAACGAGTGCGCCAACGAAGAGCAGCTCAAGCAGGCGCTCAAGATTTATATCGTCGCAATCCTGCGCTTGAACGAGCTGGAGCTTTAAGGTTACGCGAACGCCAGGGTGACAACCTGTCTTTCGAAGAGGACGGCATGACCAGAAGGTCTATGCCGTCCTCTTTCTGAAAATGATCCCTTGGGGACGGAGGAAAACGGATCATTTGGTGTAAAAGGCGGGTCATGCTTGTCGGCGGGATTGTTATTCGTTTGTAAAGCCCTGCCGCGCTTGCGGTAAGGGTCTATCAGATGCCCGTAATAAAGCGCAGCTGACGCGGGCGCTGCCCGATCGAGACCGTATCTTTCCAAACAGCAAAGCGGGCAGGGTGCCCGCGAGTCGCTTGTATGAAAGGAAGATCATGCTCGATCAGGCTTATTCTCGTCGTCAGTTCCTCGGCCTCGCTGGTGGTCTCGCCAGCATCGTGGGCCTCGGCCTCGTTGGTTGCGGCGGCGCAGGCGCTTCCGACGCCGCCGACAAGGGTAGCGCCGCTGCCGCCGAGTCCGTCTCCGGTGAGGTGACCTACGACGGTGCCTCCTCGTTCCAGGCTCTCGTCGAGGCCGCTGCCGAGAAGTTCATGGATGCCAATCCGGACGTCTCCGTCTCCGGTTCGGGTAACGGTTCGGGTAAGGGCCTGACCGCTGTCGCCGCCGGCACCGTCACCATCGGTAACTCTGACGTCTTCGCCGAGACCAAGCTCGAGGCCGATCAGGTCAAGAACCTCGTCGACCACGAGGTCGCCGTCGTGGGCATGGGCCCCGTCGTCTCCAAGAACGTTACGGTCGACGACCTGTCCCTCGAGCAGCTCAAGGGCATCTTCTCCGGCCAGATCACCAACTGGAAGGAGGTCGGTGGCGACGACGCCACCATCGTCGTCCTCAACCGCAAGGCCGGCTCCGGTACCCGCGCCACCTTTGAGGCTGCCGTCTTTGGCGACGAGGCCAACGACTTTAAGGGCGACGCCGAGCTCGACAAGTCCGGCGACGTCCAGACCCAGATGGCCAGCACCGACAACGCCATCTCCTACCTCGACTTCTCGCACTTCGACGACTCCAAGTTCAACGCCATCAAGGTCGAGGGCGTCGAGCCCAAGAGCGCAAACGTTACCGACGACTCCTTTAAGATCTGGGCGACCGAGCACATGTACTGCTCCAAGGACGCCGACGAGGCCACCACGGCCTTCCTGGAGTTCATGCTTTCCGACGACGTCCAGGGCAAGCTCGTCGAGGAGCAGGGCTTTATCCCCGTCTCTGCTATGAAGGTCGTCAAGGACGCCAGCGGCAAGGTCTCTGCTAAATAGGTAATCGCCCCTGGAAAGGTTTGCAATGGCAAAACAGCTGCCAAAGCGCGACCTTGAGAACGTGGGCCTGGGCGTCACGGGCGCGTGCGTAGCGCTCGTGACGCTTGTCGTTGCCGCGCTCATCTTCATGGTCGCCCAAAAGGGCCTCTCGGCTTTTCTCAAGGACGGCGTTTCGGTCGTCGAGTTCTTCACCGGCACCAAGTGGGACCTGGCCAACACAGCCGAAAG
>URZJ01000143.1 GCA_900552395.1 uncultured Collinsella sp.
GAACCCGCCGCGGCGCATAGAGCTGCCGCCAGAAACGATGATGGCCTTCTTGCCCTTGAGGTTCTTCACCTCGTGGCGAGCGCCCTCACCAAAGTACAGATCGCGAGGATTGGTAAAACGTCCCATACTGTGCCTCCTAAACAAGCCCCTCTTAGACTTGTGTATATAACGGAGCACCCGATTGGCTCCGTTAGGACCGTTTTGCGCGTTGCCGGCGATGACAATGCGCGATGTCTAAACGTCTCAACGCTCAGACAAACACTATTTTACCGTTCTGGTTGGTCAGTTATTCACCTAAAGCCGACAATGATGAAACGTTTTTTCTATCCCTAAAGACCCTTGTGGGGCATTCATACTCCCAAGCTGGGCAAACGTTTTATCAAGGTTGACTACATATCCCGGGCAGGACTGTGCCCTTCCAAAATGCGCCCCGTTCGCCGCCAAAAATCGACCGTTTGCGGCACCGTGATACCACTCGGTCGTCCAGGGTGCCGACATTTGTGCGACATCCGTCTTCGTGGTGCAAAGGTGCATGTCGGAGCGTGGCGCCACCGACGCGCCACATGCGGGTAAACTAGAACCTTATATAGAGATATTTGAACCCTAACCGCAGCAAAGGAGGCCCCATGGCATTCGACCCCATACAAGAGGATTGCCATCGCCTCGTTCTTGAGGCCTTGCGCCGCGACAATATTCCACTCACCGACGGCCCCGCCGTAGAGCGTCTGATGGAACAATTCACCCGCAACCCCGCGCCGCTCATCGTGCACGACCGCGACCGCGCCGGGCATCTCATTGCCAAGGTGGTCGAGGCTGTCGACTACCGCATTCCCTTTATCCCTGACGATACTCAGGCAGAACAAGAAGAGGCCGCGGCCGAGAACATGCTTCGCGAGGCGGCCGAGCTCGATCCGACCAACTGGGACGCTCAGCGAATGCTGACGGCGCTCACCGCCGAATCCAACGAGGAATACGTGCAGTATCTGGTGTCCAAGTGCGACGAGGTGGAGCACGATTTGGCGCTCAAGATTGCCTCGGCTCAGGACTCCTACGAGCGTGAGGCCGCAGGCGACCTGACCCGCCGTCCCTACCTGCGCTGGCTTGCCGCCTTGGCATCGCGCGCGCTCATTAGCGGCCGCTACCGCATGTCGCTGGATGCCGCGAATCGCAGCCTAGACTTTGCGCCCAACGACCCCGCCGGCGTCCGCCATACTGCGATGCTTGCCATGGCAAAGCTCGAATACCCTGCCGAGGAGCTCAAGCGTTTTCGTTCTGCCCACTCCGTGCCCTATCTTGCCAACACGCCGCTGCGCCGCCGTCCCAAGGACGCAGAGCGCGACCTGGACCCGTGGACGCTCATCGCGCTGATGAGCGCCGCCTGGCGCGAGCTGGATTACGAGGGCGCCGAACACTACCTGCGCATCCTGGTACGCTCATGCCCGCATGCAGCCGAAGCACTCTACTTCCAAACCGAGTTTCCCGATGGCGTCTATGCCCGCGTCAACGTGGGTGCAGGCTCCACCGACGAGCTCGTCCTTGCCCTGTCCGAGGCGACGCCGGTGCTGCAGGAGGGCCTAGGCGCGCCCGACAACGCCAGCTTTGCCGCCTGGGTCGCCACCAACGACATCGTGCGCTCCCAGATCGACGAACGAATCCTGCACGCAGCCGAGCAGGGGCTTCCATTTAAGGGAGGGGACCTCTAATGGATCCGAGCGTCTACATCCCCGCCTACTTGGAGCGCACCTATCTGGCGTCGCACCCCGAGCTCACCGATGCAGCACGCGAGCTTGTCCATAACGACATCAGCGCGAATCCTCACAAGTATGCGCAGACCGAGCATGCCCAGGCGCTGCTGTCCTATGCCGGTGTTCATCGTCACCTGCTCGACGAGCTCCATCGCATCGAGGACATGGGCAGCGACGAGGAGTTCGAGCAGACGCGCAATCGTCTGTTCGACGACATGCGCGATGAGCTGCTCAAGATCGTCCGCGTCGATGCACTGGCCGTCGACGCGCAGCTGCTCGCCATCATCCTGGCCGACACGCCCGTTGACGCCTGCCTGGGCGACCTGATGAAGCTCGAGGCGAGCACGGCCGACTACCTGCAACAGAGCGTGCCCGGGTTTGATATGGAGGCCCCGCACTATTGGGCCAATAATGTTTTGGCCGACGGTGTCACCGCAGCAAACCTTACCGTGAGCGAGCCGGCGCTTATCGGGTGGCTCCACACGCTCGAGGCCATCTCGCAGCTGTGCATGGCGAGCGCCCGCTACCGTGCTGCTGCCAACTACGCTCGCCGCGTCCTTAAAGCAGAAGGCTATCCCACCCGGGCCGCCGGCACCGTGCTGCTTGCCCTCGCCCGTTTGGAAGACCAGGACGGCTTTTTTGCCCTGGCGCATCAGCTCGAGGAACAGATGGGGGCAGACGCACTCGAAAACTCTCCTTGGTACCTGCTCGCCCGCACAATTCTGCTGTTTAAAACAAACAAGATGCGCCCGGCGGCGCGCGCGCTGCGTGAGTTCGCTAACCGTTGCGAGGGCGGCGCGTTCTTCTTGCTGAACCCCATGTACCAGACGCCGTATCTTCCCTGCCGACCCGAGCCGCACGACCCCTGGGACCTCTCGCACCAGGCGGTTTGGGAAGCCGACGGCATTATCTCGGACACCCCCGACTTTGCCCCCTGGGCCAACGCCTGCGAAGATGTATCGCAGCTTGCCCAAGAATTTGCGCGCCGCTACGGCTTTTAGCGACGCGATCACCCCGACCATGTCATCAATGTTAGGAACGGCTTCATGAACCTCCGCTCATCTCTTGCCTGCACCTCGAGCGATATTGCCCGCTGGGGACTGCGCTCTGTCCTCAAACGCCAGGGCGGCGTACTCCCCGGCCGCATCGCCATGAAGATCGACCCCGAGTTGCTGAGCGACCTCGCGGGCCTGGTCGACCGCAGCGTAGTGATCACCGGCACCAACGGCAAGACCACCACCTCCAACCTCATCGCCGACGCCGTTGCCGCCAGCGGTGCTACCGTGGTATGCAACCGCGCCGGCAACAACATGGAGCCTGGTGTGGTAGGTGCTCTACTCGAGGCCCGCAGCGGCCTTAAGCACACCAACAGCGGCAAGCGCGTGGGCGTCTTTGAGTGCGACGAGCTCTACACCGTACGTGTGCTGCCCAAGCTCAAGCCGACCTACTTTGTGCTGCTCAACCTGTTCCGTGACCAGCTGGACCGCTACGGCGAGATCGACCACACCCAGGACGTCATCGCCCACGCGCTGGAGCTCTCTCCGGCAACGACGCTCATTTACAACGCAGACGACCCGCTGTGTGCCGCGATCGCCGCGCGCGTTCCCAATGCAAGCATCGCCTTTGGCATCGACGGCGCCACCAACACCGAGTCCGACCGCATTAGCGACTCGCGTTTTTGCTCACAGTGCAACGCACCGTTGGAGTACGACTATGTGCAGTACGGCCAGCTCGGAGCCTATCATTGCCCTTCGTGCGGCTGGGGTCGTCCCGCACTGGTCCGTTGCGTAACGGGCGTAGAGCTCGGCTGCAACGGCTACGGTTTTGACCTGGTCTTTGGATCTGCGCCCGACGCGGCTGCCGTACACATCGCCACGCGCTACAACGGCCTGTATATGGTCTACAACGTAGCCGCAGCCTTCTTCGCCGCCCACGAGCTGGGCGTGGACACCGCACGCCTGCAGCCCACGCTCGACGCTTACGTGCCGGCAGGTGGTCGCATGGGCCGTTGGAATATCGCCGGCCGAACCGTCGAGGCCAACCTGGCCAAGAATCCCGTAGGCTTCGATCGCCAGATCCAGTCCATCAAGACGGCAGGCGGCAGACTCTGCGCTTTCTTCCTCAACGACAACGACGCGGACGGCCACGATGTATCGTGGATCTACGACGTCGACTTTGAGCGCATCGCCGACACGCCGGGTCTTGTCGCCTTTGCCGGCGGCACGCGCGCGCACGACATGCAGGTGCGCCTCAAGTACGCCGGCATCGATGCCACGATTATCTCGAATGTCGCGCAGGCGATTGGTGCCGTGGCAGACGAGGCCGCCGGCGACACTTTCTATGCCGTCGCCAACTACACGGCCTTTCCGCCGCTGGTCAAGGAGCTCGACGGGCTCAAAGGCACCGATGCAAGTTCGGTCGCCTTCCACGCTGTAACGCGCGCCGATGGTAGCGCTGTCCCCACCGATATCGCGCCGGTCGAGCTTTCGCGCCCGCTGCGCATCGTCTATCTGTACCCCGATGCCCTCAACCTCTACGGCGACGGCGGCAACGTCATCGTCCTCGAGCGCCGCTGCGCCTGGCGCGGCATTCCCGTGCGCGTGGACGAGGTCCGCATGGGCGAGACGCTCGATCTGCACGATGCCGATATCGTCATGATGGGCGGTGGCTCCGATCGCGACCAGCTGGCGGTTGCACATGAACTGCTCGCTCAAAAAGACAAGGTCGCGGCCTATGTTGAGGACGGCGGTACGCTGCTTGCCATCTGCGGTAGCTACCAACTGCTCGGTCGTTCGTACTACATGGGCGACGATCGCATTGAGGGTCTGGGCGTCATTGCCGCCGAGACTGTGCGCGGCTCCGACCGTCTGATCGGCAACGTCGCCGTCAAGACCGACCTGGCACCCGAGCCCTTTGTGGGATTCGAGAACCATGGCGGACGCACCCTGCTCGATACAGAGGCCACGCCGCTCGGAACGTCCGTCGTCGCGGGCACCGGCAACAACGGCGACGATGGCTTTGAGGGACTGATCTACAAGGGCGTCATCGGCACGTACCTGCACGGACCGGCACTGCCCAAGAACCCCGAGCTCGCCGACTGGCTCATTGCCCACGCCCTCGAGCGCCGCGGCGATGCGCAAGCCACAGCC
>URZJ01000144.1 GCA_900552395.1 uncultured Collinsella sp.
GCACCATAACCACGTCGTCGAGCTTCTCGGTCACTACCGAGACCTCGGCAGTCATACCCGGCTTAAGGCGACTGTCAGGTGCTTCGATGAGGATGTCGACGTTAAAGGTCACGCTGCCGCCGCTACCGGAGCCGGAGTCAGAGTTTGCCACCGAGGCGATAGCCGTGACGGTGCCCTGGCTCACGATATCGGGAAACGCGGGATAGGTCACGTTGGCGCTTTGGCCCACGGCGATCTTGGCGATATCCTTTTCGCCCACCTGAACCGTCACCTTCATCTTGGACAGGTCGGCGATTTGCATGCACTGCTTGCCGCCGCTCGTGTCGCTTTCACCCATGATCATGCCGCCTGTTACCGTGGCGCCCACCTTGGCGTTGAGCTCCACGATGTTGCCCGAGCTCGGGGCCGTGACCGTACGGCTGGCGGCCTTGGCGTTCGCCTGATCGAGGTTTGCCTGGGCCGATGTGAGGCTGCGCTGCGCGGCCGATACGGCGTTCGTGTCCGCTGATGCGGCGGAGATGCCAGCCGCTGCGGAACCTCCGTCGACGTCCGTCGTTGGGTTGGCCTGCGCGGCAGCTGCGGCTTTCTGCGCGTTGGCGAGGTCTTCTTGAGCGGCTGCAACTGCACGCTGCGCCTCGGCAACGTTGCGATCGAGCTCGTCGTTTTTAATGGTCATAAGCACGTCGCCCTCGTTGACGGATTGGCCTGCCTGCACGTTGATCGAATCGACCGTGCCGTCGACAGAAGGGGAGACCACTGAGGACGAAATGGGTTTGAGCTGGCCTTTTGCCTCGACCGTTGTGCTAAACGTGCCCTCAGTCACCATGTCGGTCGCAGGCCCGCTATCGCCCTGTGGCTGCGCATTGATAACCAGGGTTGCGACAATAGCAATGAGCGCGATGACACCCACGATGCCGGCGGCAATGCCGCGTCGAATCAGCTTTTTGCGTCGACGTTCGGCACGTTTTGCCTTGAGCTTGGCATATGCCTCTTCATCGGAAATCTCGACCGTATCGTTCGTGCGTCCGCTCTCCTTGTCGGCATGTACGTCTGTGATCAGAGGAAGCGTTTCGGTGGCACCTTCGGGCGTGTGCTCGGTATCATCCGGGCCCGGGGTGATGTTGGGGACATTCGGCATAGCGTCTCCTTTATAGAAAGAACCTTTATAAGTATATGCGCCCGCCGGTTGGGGCAGGCGCATAGGACGGTATCTTTCGGAATTGTTAGATTGGTCGCAGCAGTTCCACGTTGTATGAATGTGCGCGTTGCACTACGAGTGGACAACCACGCACAGGCCGACTTTGATGCAATCGTGCAGCGCCTTGGCGTCGGCCAGGCGAAGGTTGATGCATCCGTGGCTGCCGCACCACTTGTAGGAGTTGGGATCGTCGAAACTCTTGTCGTTTTGCCACGTTGCATCGTGGAAACCGACCATGTTTCCCTCAAACGGCATCCAATAGCTGACCGGGCTCTCGTATTTGGGCTTGCCGGTCTCGGGGTCCTTGGCACCGATGAGTTTGCTGGCGCCATCGTTGCTGTTGATCTGCCATACGCCCTCGGGGGTGGCGTCTTCGCCCGGTTTGCCAGAAATAAAGTTGGCCTCCCAAACGATATTACCGTTCTCGTCATAGTAGCGCGCGTGCTGCTCGGACAGATCGACGTCGATATACGCCTTCCAGTCGGGCTCTCCCTTTGCGGTAAAGGTGTCGGCCTTCTGGGAGTACTTGATCTCGATTTCGCCGGTCTGCTTGTTGTTAATGGCGTCCTCGACCTGCTTGGCGAGCGAGCTGCTGTCGATGGACCAACCAAAGTCACCGCCTTCGACGGCACACTGCTTGCCATCGGCGCGCGTCCACCAGCGAGTGGAGCCCACGGTATTAAAGCCGTTGGCGAGCTCGGCTGCCCAGCTGCTGATCTGCGACGTATCGAGCGTGGGGTTGGCCGGATCGGCAAAGCTGATCCACTGCAATACGGAGCCGCCATCAACCTTGCCGGCATCTTCGCCGTTAAGCTTGAGGGTCACGTTGACGCCCAAGAAGTTATTGGCGGCATCGCATGCGGCCTGAATCTGATCATCGGTCAGCGTTCCATTGAGCGGCTCATAGGCATCGTTGCCGAGCTTGGAAAGATCTACGGTCTCGGCCAGCGAGGCAAGCTCGAGCTCGGCATACTTAATGACATGCTCGCGGTTGAGTTTTTCGTTGGAGCGCGCCTTCTCGACGGTAAACTTGCCGGCCTGCTCGTCATAGGAGCTATTGGCCTCGAACGCGCTCGAACGCCCCTCGTTAAACTCGTCGATGGCGGCGCCCAGATCCTTCTCAAACTGCTTTTGGTCAAAGGTGTCGGAGAGCATGGACAGGTCGACGTCTTGATCAAGATCGACTTCGTTGGAGCTAGCGGTTGTTTTGGTCTTGCCGCTTAAGGATTCTACAAGGCGAACCGGCCATACAAAGGCTTCGTTGCGGCTGATAATCTCTTTTGCGGCAGCTTCGCCGTCGACAATGGGCTCATCGGACTCGGGCTGATAGGTCCAGCTAAAGTCATCGCCTGTCACGGTGAGCTTATAGTGCTTCCAAGCCGAGTTGACCTTGGTGGCGGCAGACGAAGCGTTGGAGAACGAGACATCGACGCCGGCGATAGTGGTGTTGGGGTAGGCTACCTGCGAAAACGCTACGACGCCTACGATATAGACAATGACGATAAGACCCAGGACGACAAAGAGCGTCGTCTTTTTGCCCGACTTATTGTTCTCGGTGGGTTTGCGCGCGGGGCCGCGATCGCCTCGACCGTGCGTGGGGGGCTGCTTGGGCGTATTGCCGTTTGCCTGGCGCTGCTGACGTTGCTGGCGCTGCTGGTTCGGGCGTTGCGAAGCGTTTGCCGCACCACGCTGCTGACCGTGGCTCGGCGCGATAGGACGCGGCGACTGAACGCCGCCGGTGTGCCTGCTCGGCTGCTGCGGATCGGGAATCAGTTGAGTTCGATCGTTTTGCGACATCGTGTGCATATCCTTCGAATTTCGCCTTGCGGCTCATCGTGTTTTTACTGGGCTTGCATTATAGCGATTACCTAGTTGATTGTGGTATGGAAACGGTGGCATTCAAAAGAGGTGGGACATTTGTCCCACCTTCGAGTCGTTCTTTGTCGCTATCCGCACACACCGCATTTTGCACAGGCCGAAAGTGCGGCCGGAGCCTGCGCGATGCCGCCCTTTGCCGTCTCGCGCAGCGTGGCCGGCAACGCGTGGCCCACCGAGAGCACGACGTGCGCCATCTGGTCAAACGGCACCAGGCTCTTAATGCCGGCGAGGGCAAGCTGTGCGGAGCTAAAGGCGGCTGCCACACCGATGGCGTTGCGGTTTTGGCAGGGCACCTCCACGAGGCCACCGACGGGGTCACAAACGAGGCCCAGCAGATTACTCAGCGCGATGGAACTGGCGTCGAGCGCCTGCCCGGGCGTGCCGCCGAGCATCTGCACCAGTGCGGCGGCGGCCATGGCGGCCGCACTTCCGACCTCGGCCTGACAGCCGCCCTCGGCGCCGGCAACGCAGGCGCTCGTGGTGAGGTTGAGGCCGATGGCGGCGGCGCAATAAAGGGCATCCATGACCTGCTCGTCGTCCAGCTGCAGATGGTCTGCGAGCGCCAGCACGCAGCCGGGCACAACACCCGCGGATCCTGCCGTCGGAGCTGCGACGATCACGCCCATGGTGGCGGAGCGCTCGAGCACGGCCATGGCGCGGGCCACGGCGTCGGTCTGGACGGCGCCCATCAGGCTTATGCTCAGATCGGCTGGTGGCATCGACAAGCTTTGCCTCGCCGCCGATGAGGCCGCCGAGCGAGCGCTGTGGATTGGAAATGGGGGCTGTGGTCTCTTCGCGCATGACGTCGAGCACGCGGCGCATGGCGGCGATAGCGTGTGCCTCGCCGGTCAGACGTGCCTCGCGCACGGCCATGACGGCGCCGATGTTGAGCCCCAGTTCCTCGCACGCATCGAGCAGCTGCTCGCCGTCGTCGAAGATTTCCTTTGCCGAGACGCCGGGGGAGAGCGACGAGGCAGAACCGGGGAGCTCGATAAAGGTCGCGTAATCGACATTGTCGAGCTTGCGGAGCATGGGGACGACGGTGTCGTCGGGGGCGCCGTCGGTCTCAAAGACGGAGTAGGCCTGGCCGCCCACTTCGGTGCGGTAGGTGCGGCAGAAGGCGATGTTCACATGGGCGTAGGCGAGCAGGTTGGTGAGCGCTGCGAGCACGCCGGGGACGTCCTGGTGCGCCACGAAGAGCGTGGAATACATACCCGAGATGTCGACGCCGACGCCGTTAATGCGGCTGATGCGCATCTTGCCGCCGCCCAAGCTCTCGCCGCGGACCTCTGCTGTGGCGCCCGTGGCGTCGACCATATCGATGTCGACGGTGTTGGGGTGGATGGAGGCGTCGTCGCCCTTGATGTCAAAGTGATATTCGAGGCCCTGCTCACGTGCGAGGTCAAAGGCCTGCTTGATGTTTTCGTCATCGGTGTCGAGGCCCAGGATGCCCGCGACGAGCGCACGGTCGGTGCCGTGGCCGCGGTAGGTGTGGGCGAAGGAGTTCCACAGGCCAAAGGTGACTTTGGTGATGCGGCCTTCCAGCAGGCTGGCGGCAACTTGGGCGCACCGCAGGGCGCCGGCGGTGTGCGATGAGCTGGGGCCGACCATGACGGGGCCCAAGATCTCGAATGCCGAGGTCGTAGCTAGTGTTTGTGGCTTGCCTGCCATATGCGCTCCTGTTCTATCCCGTCGTCCCGAGGGGCGGGGCATAAGGTCGATCGCGAGTTCCGCACGAGCCGGAGAGCACTTAATGTGCTCTCCGTGCGAGCAGGACTG
>URZJ01000145.1 GCA_900552395.1 uncultured Collinsella sp.
TGCGCGAAGCCGGGTGGAAGCATCTAGAGCGCCTGGGCGAGCGCTATGAGGGGCCTAACGACCCCACGCTCGTCTTCTTTAGCGTCGAAGATCCCGAGGCTTTTATCTGCAATCACGACGAATGGGTGCCGGTCGAGCTCTAGCCAGCTGGCTTATCCTAACAACTTGGTTTTTCGCATGGGCGGGCCCCGTATTGCCCGGCGCCGTTAGGAGCGCCGGTCAATACGGAGCCCGCTCCATTTGTCAATTCCTTCAAGCGAATGTGTCGGGAATGTTTCAATGCATGAATATGCAAGCCATTTACGTATTCATGCATCTTTTGGTGCTAAAGTTTCAACCCACTTCATAACGACCGCTGCGAAATGCGCATCGGTGCATAAATCGCAGACAAGGAGTCTGATATGTCTTTGAAGGTTGGAATCGTCGGCGCGGCTGGATATGCCGGAGCCGAGCTCATTCGCCTCGTGCTCGGTCATCCCGAGTTTGAACTTGTTGCCATTACGTCCAACGCCGATGCCGGCCAGCCGCTGTCTGCGGTGTATCCGAGCTTTGCTGGCGTGAGCGATCTGGTCTTCACGACGCATGACGCGCCTGAGCTTAAATCCTGCGACGCCGTCTTCTTGGCCGTGCCGCACACGGCTGCCATGGCACAGGTGCCCGCGCTGCTTGCCGCGGGCGTTTCCTGTTTCGATCTTTCGGCCGACTACCGCCTGAACGACGCGTCCGTCTTTGAGACGTGGTATGCCGCCGAGCATACGAGCCCCGAGCTGCTCAAGACACGTGCCTTCGGTCTGCCCGAGCTGTTCTGCCAGGACTTGGAGACCGCCGCATCCGACCATGCCGACGGCAAGCCCGTGCTGGTCGCCTGCGCTGGTTGCTATCCCACCGCAACGAGCCTTGCCGCCGCGCCCGCCGTGCGCGCCGGCTGGGTTGCCCAGAGCGGCCCCGTGATCGTTGATGCCATCAGCGGTGTGACGGGTGCCGGCAAGTCCTGCAACGCTCGTACGCATTTTTGCAGCGCCGACGAGAATTTGGAGGCATACGGCGTGGGCAAGCATCGCCACACGCCCGAAATCGAGCAGATCTTGGGCCTGACCGATCGCGTCGTCTTTACCCCGCACCTGGCACCGCTCAAGCGTGGTCTGCTCTCCACGGTGACGCTGCCGCTCGCGCCGCAGGCTCTCGACACGTTGGCTCTTGAGGATGTTGTCGACTATTACAAGCAGTTCTACGCTGGACGCACCTTTGTGCGCGTGCTCGACGCCGGCCAGCAGCCCAAGACGGCTTCGGTCGTCGGCACCAACGCCGCCCAGATCGGCCTCGCGCTCAACAAGCGCGCGGGCGTGCTGGTGGCGACGGGCGCCATCGACAATCTGTGCAAGGGCGCTGCGGGCCAAGCAGTCCAGTGCGCCAATATCGTCTTTGGCTTTGACGAGCGACGAGGCTTGCCCACAGTGGCGTGCCCGGTGTAGCACATTCGATTGTTAACGATTTGGTAGTCGGGCATCGAGTGGGGCGCCACTCTTAAGCTGGTCTCATGATCACGACTGGCATGGCGCACCAACCGATGTCCGTTTTTTGTTTGACATAAGGAGTCATAAAGACGATGAATACCGAGCTGTTTGATTTCAAGATTCGCGCCGTCGAGGGCGGCGTTACGGCTGCGGCTGGTTTTAAGGCTGCGGGCATCCATGCTGGGTTCCGCAAGAACCCCGAGCGTCTGGATTACGCGCTCGTCGTGCCCAATAAACCCTGTCCCGGTGCCGGCGTGTTTACCACCAATCGCTTTTGCGCGGCGCCCGTGCAGGTGAGCCGTGCCAACCTGGGCGGTGCCGACAAGGGCTACGGAATCATCGCCGGCGTTTCGGTCAACTCTGGCAATGCCAACGCCGCCACGGGTGAGACCGGCCTTGCATGCGCGCACGAAACGTGCAGCATCGCATCGCAGGTCATCGGCTGCGAGCCCCAGCAGATTCTGGTTGCCTCCACGGGTGTGATTGGCCAGATTCTGCCGATCGACACGTTTGAGACCGCCATTCCTGCTGCCTACGAGGTACTTTCCGCCCACGGTGGCGCCGATGCCGCTCGCGCCATCATGACGACCGACACGCACTCCAAGGAGTACGCCGTGTCCTACGTCAGTGAGGCTGCGGGTCATGCGGGCAATGTCTATACGGTAGGCGGCATGTGCAAGGGCTCGGGCATGATCATGCCCAACATGGCCACCATGATCGCGGTCATCACTACCGATGCCCCCGTCGAGCCGGCGGCACTTCATGCCCTGCTGCTCTCGACCGTCAAGCAGACCTTTAACAAGGTAACGGTCGATTCCGATACCTCGACCAACGACACCTGCATCATGCTTGCCTCCGGCGCTGCTGCCGCAGATGCCGAGGCCATCGTCGAGGGCTCCGACGCGTTTGACGAGTTGACATTTGCCGTGCACGAGGTGTGCGAGAGCCTGGCGCGCAATATTGCCGCCGATGGTGAGGGCGCATCCAAGCTTGTTACAGTCAACGTTACCGGCGCCGTGAACGACGAGGAGGCCGATATCGCCGCCCGTGCCGTTGCCAACTCGCCGCTCGTTAAGACCTGCATCGCCGGCCACGACTGCAACTGGGGCCGCGTTGCTATGGCGCTTGGCAAGTGCGGCGTGAAGTTTAATCAGGAAGACGTTTCCATCGACATGATGGGCATGCCTGTCTGTCGCGACGGTCTGACTGTTCCCTTTGACGAGGACGAGGCTCTACGACGTTTCGAGGCGCCCGAGATCGTGATCTCGGCCGACCTGGGCGCAGGCGACGCGGCAACGACCGTGTGGACCTGCGACCTCACGCATGAGTACATCTCCATCAACGGCGACTACCGTTCCTAGATTCCGGGCACGCTGCGCATCTTGCCGCGATTGCGGACAGCGGAGCACGGCGCGATAACGATATGAAAGACGAGGCAGATTATGAAATTCGCACGCGATTGTCGTTCGAGCGAATCCAACGAAGCAACCGCGCAGCTGCTGTTCGAAGCGCTGCCGTGGATTAAGAACCTGACCGGCAAGACGGTTGTTATCAAATATGGCGGAGCCGCCATGGTTGATGAGCAGCTGCGCCGCGACGTGATGAGCGACATCGTTTTGCTCAAGATCATCGGTATGCGCCCCGTCATCGTGCACGGCGGCGGCAAGGCTATTAACGAGGCGCTGAGCCATTACGATATTCCCGTCGAGTTTAAGAACGGCCAGCGCGTGACCACGCCGGCGACGATGGATATCGTGCGCGAGGTGCTGGGCGGCAAGGTTAACCAGGAGCTGGTTGCTGCCATCAACCACCACGGCAACCTGGCCGTGGGCGTGTCGGGCAGCGATGCCGGCACGCTCATCGCCGAGCCGCTCGACCCCGAGCTCGGTCGCGTGGGCAAAGTGACGCACGTCAACACCGACTATATCGAGCGCTTACTCGATAGCGAGTACATCCCCGTCATCGCTACCGTCGCGGCGGGGGAGGACGGTGGTTTCTTCAACATCAACGCCGATACCGCCGCCGGTGCCGTTGCGGCAGCGCTCCACGCGCACAAGGCGATCTTTTTGACCGACGTCGACGGCCTGTACAAGGACTTTAGCGATAAAGACTCACTCATCTCCAACCTAACACTCGACGAGGTTAACGAAATGCTCTACGGCGGCGAGGTCGATAAGGGCATGATTCCCAAGCTGCACGCGGCCGTCGATGCGCTTGCCGGCGGCGTATTTCGCGCTCACATCATCAACGGCACCACGCCGCATTCGCTGCTGCTGGAGCTGCTGACCGATGCCGGCGTCGGCACCGTGATCCATTCCACCGAGACGGCTTACGAGTTCGATACGCATCCGCATCCGCTTTCGACGTTTGCTGCGCGTCTGACCGAGAACCTCGACGAGGTCGAGAAGCTTCAGACGGTCTAACTGACCCTCAGCCGCCCCATTTCTGCACCCATAGGCCTGCGCCGTCCGGCGCTCAACGAAAGGCATCCCATGTCACTTGCAGCTCAGCAATCGCTTGAATCCCATTACGTTATGCATACCTTTGGCCGCTCTCCGGTCGAGTTTGTCGAGGGTCACGGCATGAAGCTCACCGGCGACGATGGTCGTGAGTACCTCGACTTTCTTGCCGGCATCGGCGTGTGCAGCCTAGGTCATGGCGACCCGGCTGTGCTCTCGGCGCTCGAGGCACAGACCAAAAAGCTCATGCATGTCTCCAATTACTTCTACATCGAGCAGCGTGGACAGGTCGCGGCGCTGCTGTCCAAGCTTGCTAACGACGACGTAGATGGTGCGCGCGTGCTTGCCGATGCCATTGTCGCCGGCGATGAGACCACGGCAGCTGCTCTTGGTGCCCCGGCTGCGGATGAGCAGGTTTGGGAGACCTTCTTTGCCAACTCCGGCGCCGAGGCCAACGAGGGTCAGATCAAGCTGGCCCGTAAGTACGCGGTGGACCACGGCCATCCCGAGCGCTATGTGGTCATCTCCATGCTGAAGTCCTTCCACGGCCGTACTCTGGCCACCGCCACCGCCACCGGCCAGGAGATCGTCCACAACCCCAAGTGGTTCTCCCCCCTGCCCGAGGGCTTCCGCTATGCTGAGTTCAACAACCTGGAGTCCGTGAAGGAGCCGATGGGCGATGACGTTTGCGCCATCCTCACCGAGCCCGTCCAGGGCGAGGGCGGCGTCCGCCCCGCCAGCAAGGAGTTCCTCCAGGGCCTGCGCGACCTGTGCGACGAGAAGGGCATCCTGCTGATGTTTGACGAGGTCCAGGTCGGCTCCGGCCGTACCGGCAAGCTGTTTGCCCATCAGAACTACGGTGTGGAGCCCGATACCTG
>URZJ01000146.1 GCA_900552395.1 uncultured Collinsella sp.
GGTTCTCGGGCAGCGTCACCGGCAGCTGATCCTCGGGCACGGGCACGATGCCGCAGTGCTCGCAGTGGATGGCCGGGATGGGGTTGCCCCAATAGCGCTGGCGGCTGATGAGCCAGTCGCGCAGACGGAACTCGACCTTACGACGACCGCAGCCCATGGCCTCGAGGTCAGCCACGATGGCAGACTCGCCCTCGGAGTGCTTACCGCCGCGCATGCCGGTGTACTTGCCCGACTGGACCATTCCCAGTCGACAGTCTCGGCATGGAAGGTATCGATGGTCTCGCCGCTGGCCTCGACGGCAGCGCGATCATCGTCGTCCAGGATGATCGGCACGATCGGCAGATCATACTTGCGGGCAAACTCAAAGTCGCGCTGGTCGCCGCAGGGAACGGCCATGACGGCGCCGGTGCCGTAGTCGGCCACGACGTAGTCGGCAACCCACACGGGGACCTTTTCGCCGTTAACGGGGTTCACCACGTATCGGCCAGTAAAGGCACCGTGCTTCTCGAGAGTGCCCTGGGCACGCTCGACGGCAGAAATGTGCTTGGAGTCCTCAACGATCTTGGTGACGGCCGCCTCGTACTCCGTGCCCTCGACGAGCTCGTGCAGACGGGCGTACTCGGGAGCCAGGACAAAGAAGGAGACGCCAAAAAGGGTATCGGCACGCGTGGTGAAGACGGTGATCTTGCCCTCATCGCCCTCGATGGGCTCGCCATCGGCATCGCACAGGGTAAAGTCGACCTCGGCACCCTCGGAGCGGCCGATCCAATTGGCCTGCATCTGCTTGACGCGCTCGGGCCAGCCGGGGAGCTTCTCCAGGTCGTCGAGCAGCTCCTGGGAGTACTCGGTGATCTTGTAGTACCACTGCTCAAGGTCGCGCTTCTCGGGCTCGGTGCCGCAACGCCAGCACTTGCCCTCGGTCACCTGCTCGTTAGCCAAAACGGTCTTGCAGGTGGGGCACCAGTTAACCGGATTCTTCTTACGATAGACCAGGCCCTTTTCCCACATCTTCTCAAAGATCCACTGGCCCCAGCGATAGTAGTCGGGGCTGCAGGTCTTAACGGTGCGATCCAGGTCGTAGGAGAAGCCCATGCGCCTCATCGTGGCGAGCGCCTGGTCCATGTTCTTATACGTCCAGGCGGCAGCCTGCGTGTTGTGCTTGATGGCGGCGTTCTCAGCGGGCAGGCCAAAGGCGTCAAAGCCGATGGGGTGCAGCACGTCGTAGCCGCGCATGCGGGCCTGACGGGCCATGGCGTCGCCGATGGTGTAGTTGCGCGCGTGGCCCATGTGCAGGTCGCCCGACGGATACGGGAACATCTCGAGCACGTACTTCTTGGGCTTGCTGGCGTCGGTGTCGACGGCAAAGAGGTTGGAGTCCTCCCAGGCCTTCATCCACCGGGACTCAATGGCCTGCGCGTCGTAGGCAGGGATCTCATCCTTATGATCTGTGCAATCGCACATATCAGCTCCTTTAATCTTAGCTGGGGTCGGTCGGCTTAGCTTTATTCGCTACTGCGAACAGTCCTGCGCAAGACGAAGAGCACATTTAGTGCTCTTCTTTGCGTGCGGAACTTGTAGCGAACAAAGCTAAGCCGCCCGACCCTAAGGTTGACTCGACTGATGATAGCAAATACAACAAGCGAGATGCCTGCGACTTGCAGGCATCTCGCTTTATCTAAATAACGTGGTTGAGGCTCAACCTTTATGTGCAGGTCTTATCTTATCGATACGTTACGCTCTGTTGGGAGTCCTTGACTACGACGTCGTGGGCTCCGCCTTCGACGATCGAGGTCGAGGAGACCAGGGTCAGACGTGCCTTTTCCTGGAGCTCGGGGATCGAGAGGGCGCCGCAGTTGCACATCGTGGACTTGACCTTGTAGAGTGTGCCGCCCACGCCGTCCTTGAGGGAGCCGGCGTAGGGAACGTAGGAGTCGACGCCCTCGACGAAGCTGAGCTTCGCGGCGCCGCCCAGGTCGTAGCGCTGCCAGTTGCGGGCACGCGCAGAACCCTCGCCCCAGTACTCCTTCATGTACTGGCCGTTCACGTTGACGCGCTCGGTCGGGCTCTCGTCAAAGCGGGCGAAGTAGCGGCCCAGCATCATAAAGTCGGCGCCCATGGCAAGGGCGAGCGTCATGTGGTAGTCGTAGACGATGCCGCCGTCGGAGCACACGGGCACGTAGACACCGGTCTCCTCGTAGTACTCGTCACGGGCGCGGCAGACGTCGATCAGCGCGGTGGCCTGGCCACGGCCGATGCCCTTGGTCTCGCGGGTGATGCAAATGGAACCGCCGCCGATACCGACCTTGATGAAGTCGGCCCCGCAGTCGGCCAAGAAGCGGAAGCCCTCGGCGTCGACGACGTTACCGGCACCGACCTTGACGTCCTCGCCGTAGTTGGCGCGGATCCACTCGATGGTGCGCTTCTGCCACTCGCTGAAGCCCTCGGAAGAATCGATGCACAGGACATCGGCACCGGCCTCGATGAGCAGCGGCACGCGCTCGGCATAGTCGCGGGTATTGATACCGGCGCCGACCATATAGCGCTTGTCATTATCGAGCAGCTCGTTGGGGTTGGTCTTGTGGCTGTCGTAGTCCTTGCGGAAGACGATGCCCATAAGGTGATCGTTGTCGTCGACGATAGGCAGGGCGTTGAGCTTGTTGTCCCAGATGACGTCGTTGGCAACCTTGAGGCTGATGTTCTTGTCGCCCACGATGAGCTGCTCGCGCGGGGTCATGAACTCGGAGACCTTCTTCTGGTGGTCATCGCGGCTGGGACGATAGTCACGGCTGGTGACAATGCCCAGGAGCTTGCCCTTGGGAGTGCCGTCGTCGGTGACCGGCATGGTGGAGTGGCCGGTCTTCTCCTTGAGCTCGATGACCTGCTCCATGGTCATGTCGGGTGTCAGCGTGGAATCGGACTGAACGAAACCAGCCTTGTGATCCTTAACGGCCTTGACCATAGCAGCCTCGGACTCGGGGGTCTGAGAACCGTAAATGAAGGACAGGCCACCCTCGGTAGCGAGCGCGACACCCATGTCGACGCCCGAGACGGACTGCATGATGGCGGAAACCATGGGGATGTTCAGGGTGATTGCCGGCTTCTCACCGCGCTTGAAGCGGGTTAGCGGCGTCTTAAGAGAGACGTTGTTGGGGATGCACTGCGAGGACGAGTAACCAGGGACCAGCAGATACTCCGAAAACGTGTGGGACTCACCGGGAAAGAACGTAGCCATGTTTCTCCTTTTTCCATGCGACCGGTCGGCTGCAGGCCTCGTAGGACCCAGCCCAACCTTGGGCGCCCAATACTGGGGAAGTATCTTAACGCACTTTGACTGCTACAATGCATGGTTTAGAAAGAGCACACGAGGGTTTGACGCAGGCTTTGCGTTTGCCCAGCAAACACTTTAGCGGGGAGACGTAAGGCACATGGAGTACAAGACGACGGCAAAGTTGGTCATTCAAGCGTGCGACAAAGATCTGCCGGGCGTGTTTGGTCACGGCTGCGTCTTGTTGCTGCAGGGTATTGCCCGCGAGCACTCGCTCAACCGCGCCGCCAAAAGCATGGGCATGGCCTATTCCAAGGCTTGGCGCATTGTGAACGAAGCCGAAGGGCAGCTGGGATGCAAACTCATCGAGCGCGACGGCGCCCGCGGATCCACGCTCACGCCTGCCGGCGAGCGCGCCATAGCGGTCTACGAGGAGCTGCAGGCCGACATAAACCAAGTCATTGCCACCAAAGCCGACGCCCTCATCGCCAGCATCAATGCAGAGTAGTCCTTTTGGGACTGAATTGTTGTCCACCGTGCCCTCGGATTGAGGCTCGTGCCACAAAACGGGCCCATCTACTACGTTTAGCTGAATACCCTCGACCATACCGGACATTATGAAAATAAAACCGCTGGTAGACAGCTTGGCAATTTTCGAAATAGGCGGGTATGGTCGACCCCTATGGCTTAAACGTAGTAAATAGGCCGTTTTCGTGACACACACCCCGATTAGTTACTTTCGGAGCGCGTTGTCCAGGGTGGACGCTACAACCAGGGGGTCGTCGGTACCGGCGAAGAGGCGAATGGTGCTCCCCTGCTTGCCGCGCGGAGCAGAGAGTCGCGTCGTTGCGCCGCCGGCGGGCGATGTGCGAAACTCCCCCGGCAAAGCATCGAACAAATCGCCCGCACTGCGCTCGATAAGGTCAAACTCAACTGCCGGACCAAAGCCGTGCTCGAGGATTCCAGTTGCAACCGCATGGTCGGGATGCGAGCTCAGTCCAGGATAGCGCACGGCGTGCACCATCTCATTGGCAGCCAAGTACTCGGCCAGCGCACGTGCGCGGTCGAAATGTGCCTGCATGCGGGCATCGAGCGAGTCCAGCCCGCGCTCCAGCACACCGGCCTCATCAGCAGGCAAATCAAGTTTGACCAAGCCACAGCCCTCAAGCAGAGCATGCGCGCACTCGGCAGCAGCATCCACACGATGGCGCTTGAGCTGCGAGCGCGCGACCGATATGGCAACCAACTTGTGCGGAGCCTCACCGGCGCACACGCGGTCAAGTGCCTCGAGCGACAGCACGGCACCCAAGCGCAACGGATCGCACCCAAAGACACCAGCCACGGTGCTATCCACCACGAGCAGCGCATGAGCCTCACGCGCGGCACGTCCTAACGCGCGCAGATCGGGCACGCGCAATCCAAACCCGCCAATAGAGTTGACGAACCACCACAGGTGCGGCCCCTCGACCTCAAACGAAGCATCAAAGCCCTCGGACGCAGCAGTAAACGCCGCAACCGACGGCTCCCCCACCATAGCCACGCCGCATCCATCAAAGCCGCGCGCAAA
>URZJ01000147.1 GCA_900552395.1 uncultured Collinsella sp.
CACGCAAAGAAGGCCACTTAATGTGGCCTTCGTCTTGCGCAGGACTGTAGAGCAGCAAACTTAATGCCCGGCCCGCCGGGGCCACACGTCCCTAATTGTTGAGCATGCGGTCGAAGCTTCCTGAGTCGCCATCCCGATAGTCGGCAGTCATCAGAATCTCCTGCGGAATGCGCCCGCCTTCACGTAGCACATTGCGGAACTGCACGCGCGTGACCATGGGCAGATCCTTGATCGTCGCCGCCAAGTTCTGCGGCACGCCCTGGTTGGCAGCCGCGGACTCGCACTCGCCGCCGGCCTTCACGCGACGCTTATGCTCGGCGAGCATGGCGCGGTACATGCCGGCATGCAGGCGAATCTCAACCACATTGGCATTGCGAGCCTGCTCGACGATGCGCGCGCCCTCGCGGTCGATATCGCCCACGTAGTAGACGTAGTTAAAGCGATAGCCGATCTCAGCCAGATAATCGTCCAGGGCATGCGAGACGCTCGCCTTGCATCCGCCGCCAAAAATCACGCCGCCCACCTTGATGCCAAAGAGCTTGGCGTGCTTGCGGCCACGCAGCAGCCTGACGATCTCGTCGTAGGTGTCCAGGTTCTCGACCATAATGAACGGCTTATCGGCGCCCAGCGTAAAGAAACCCGTAAAGTGCACGGGGCGGTTGGGGGCGACCTTGATCGCCTGCATGCTGATGCCCTTTTCGGTCATGCGCCTTATCAGGCGCTCACCGTGCTTGCCGTCAAAAGCCTTCTCGTCGTTAAAAATCTGATAGGCACGCTGGCGGCGCGAGGCAACCGGCGTATCGGCACCTCGGTTTTGCTCGATCCAAGCCTGGATGATTGCGATTTCCTCGGCAATCTTGCGGTTGGACATCTCGTTGTGCTGGGTGCGCTGCGGAGCCTTTTTGCCGTCCTTGCCCTCGACCTTTACGATCTGTGTCTGCTGCTCCTTGATCTTAGTGAGCGCCGTAGGCGTAGGGACAACTTTGAGCAGCTGCCTGCCTAAAACGCGAGCAAGGGCAAACGCCGATACCTCGCCGTGGACGGCCGACTCGGGCTGCTGGGCAGCAGTATCTGCTGCGGCAGACTCCGGCTTCTTCTGAGGCTTGCGCTTAGAATCGCCTTGGGAATTGCGCTCGCGCTTCGGCATAGACGCCTGCTTCTGAGGACGATCGGACTTGCTCTCCTTCGCCGGCTGGCGCTTAGGCTGCCCCGAAGAAACCTCGGCCTTCGCATCCTCGTCCTGCGGCGTGGTCTTCTCGGCTGCAGCCTCGGCATGGGAACTGCGGCCCCCGCGATGGCGACGGCGGCGAGGCTTGCTCGACGCGCCCTGCTCCGTCTGCCCATCAGTAGGCTGTTGGCCCTTGGCCTCGGCAGCAACCTCAAGCTGCGGCTCAACAGGCTTCTGTTCGCGAGCCGCCGGCTCAACGGTTTTCTCGGTTTGTTCGGCCTTCTTGTCCTGAGTGGTCGAAGCCGGCTCGCCCTTCTCCTGACGCCTTACGGGATACGCGCGCCTCGCAAAACCGCGGCCGGGACGACACGAACCCGGAGCCTTCTTGGCAGACTCCTCAACATCGTCTGCAACCTCAGAAGACTCTTCGACCTCACGCGCGGCACCCTGCTGTGCAACCTTAAAGTGAGCACCGCGGCGGCGCTTGGGCTCTTGGGCCTCCACGGGCTTTTGCTCCTTCGTGGGCTTCTGCGACTCGGCAGCAACCTCGGTCTCAACAGCCTCGGCATCCGTCTCGCCCTTTCGAGCAACGGCGCGACGGAAGCGCTCCTGCTGGGCGCGGCGCTGTGCATCGCGCTTGCCGCCCCCGCCAAAACCGCCGCGTCCTGCCTTGGCCGTAAAGGCACGCACAACGTTCTCATCGAGCAACTCATCGGTATCGACATGCTCACGCGGAGCAACTTCTTCCACAGCAGGCACGTCAGCGGAATCCTCGACGATAAAATCTTCGACGGACTCGGCAGGTTGCTCCTGGGCATCGCGGATCTCGGCATTGATGGTATAGAACGCCGGGCGCCCGTTAATGCCACTACCCTCGATCTTGGTCACGATATTTGCCGCGATAAGCTCATCGCGCATCGCCTTGGTGTCGCACTCCTTATCGACGGAGCGGAAAATCTGCGCCAGCGCACTCGACTTAATCTTGAGCGCCTTGCGGCAAAGCAGGTCGTAGGCAACCAGCTTGGCACGCTCGGCAGAAAGCGATGTCTGGCTGCTCAGACGCTCAGCCAGGGCATCGACATTGTTTTGATTATCGGAATATACCGTCTTGGCCACGGGGCCCCTTTCATATGCACACATATACGTCCATATGGTACAACGCACGAGCCTATCCACGCAAAACATCTGCGAGAACGCCCTTGCACCACCTGTTCTCACAAGAAAAAAGACCGGGTCCGCTTGATTGCGGACCCGGTCTTTCCGAGTCAAATAGACGGGAGATTCAACCCGTCCGACCGACTAGGCCTTGGCGGCCTCGGCGTCGGCAGGAGCTTCAGCGGCAGCGGCGCGACCGTACTCGGCCTTGCCCATCTCGGACCACTCGGGCTCCTCATCAGGCATGGAGCCAGCCTCCTTGCCGAAGAACTCCTTGAGGCAGTTGACGGCGACGATGAGGCCCAGGACCATCAGCAGAACGGCAAAGACGAGCTGCAGGCCCTTGGTGGCGGCGACGGAGACGGCGGCCGTGGTGGCGGTAGCCGGGATGGTACCGAAGAAGCCGTAGGCCTGGACGGCGGTCATGCAGCCCATGGCGCTCTGGACCAGCGAGGTGAAGGTGCAGCAGAGCAGGAAGGCGACGGGCACGTAGAGCATCCAGCCCTTGCGACCGGTGCACTTGCAGAACACGGCGAGGGTGATCATGGTCATACCGCCGAGCAGCTGGTTGGAAGCACCAAAGAGCGGCCAGATGTTGGCATAGCCACCAAAAGCGAGGGCGAGACCGGGAAGCAGGGTAACGACCGTGGCGAACCAGGGGTTGCCGAGGACCTTCATATAGCCGGCCTTGGACTCGATGGCCAGAGCATCGTTGGTCTGGGCAAAGAACTCGGAGAACGAGGTGCGGGCGATGCGGGCGACGGCGTCGAGCGAGGTCAGGGCCAGAGCGGAGACGTTCATAGTCATGAAGACGGTAGCGAGCGTGCCGTCAACACCGAAGGCCTGCATACCGCGGGAGATGCCAGCGGCGAAGATCTGGAACGGGGTGGAAGCGACACCAGCGTTGAGGGCGCCGGTACCGGCGGTGTTCATATCGGAGAACATGATGCCGGCGACGATGATGGCAAGGATGCCAACGAAGGACTCGACGATCATTGCGCCGTAACCGACCTTGACGGCGTCCTGCTCCTTCTCGACCTGCTTAGAAGAGGTGCCGGAAGAAACGAGGCTGTGGAAACCGGAGAGAGCACCGCAAGCGACGGAGACGAACAGGACCGGGAACATCATGCCGGAGGCAGTGGAGAAGCCGGTGAAGACCGGAGCGGTGATGGTGGCCTGACCGTTGACGCCCAGGACGACGATGCCGAGGACAGCGCAAACGATCATGACGATCATCATGATGGAAGTGAGGTAGTCACGCGGGGTCTTGAGCATCTGGATGGGCATAGCGCCAGCGAAGACCAGGTAGACCATGACGACGGCGAACCACTGGAACTTATCCAGGTAGACCGGGAACTGCATACCGACGGCGAACATGAGAACCATGAGGACCACGCCGGTGACGAACTCGGTAGCACCGGTGAGGTTGAACTTCTTCTGGGCCCAACCAAAGGCGATAGCGACGAAGGTGAACAGGATGGAGATGGTACCAGCGCAGCCGGCGGCATAGGACTTGGTGAAGTCGATGGCACCGGTAGCAGCACCAGAAGCGTCAACGGCCGGGGTGAACATGTTGCAGACCATGTCGGTGAAGGCGGCGATGACGATGATGCAGAACAGCCAGCAGAACAGCAGGAACAGGCGACGGCCGGTCTTGCCGATGTACTTCTCGATGAGCTGAGCGAGCGACTTGCCGTTGTTCTTCATCGAAGCGTACAGAGCACCAAAGTCGTGGACGGCGCCAAAGAAGATGCCGCCGACGAGGACCCAGAGCACGACGGGCAGCCAGCCAAAGGCCATGGCGACGATCGTACCCGTGACAGGGCCAGCACCGCAGATCGAGCTGAACTGGTGCGAGAACGCGGTAAAGGCGGAGACGGGCGAGAAGCTCTTGCCGTCCTTCATGCGCTTGGCCGGCGTGAGGGCCTCTTTGTCAACGCCCCACTTGTTGGCCAGCCAGCGGCCGTAGCCCAGATAGCCGCAGGCGAGCACCGCCGCGGCCACAACCATGAGCAAAACTCCGTTCATTACATTTCCTCCTCTAAAAAGAACTTCCTAGACATAAAAATGAGGGCCGTCGGTTGCGCTCGACGGCCCTCATCTTCATCAGCCGCCCGTTATCGTACGGGCTAGCTGTATGTGCTAACCCGCATCAGATAATTACTACGCTGATAATGTTTAGCTGATGCGTGAACATGTCTAAAAAATCCTCTTCAATCATGATGCGAACGATCCGTGCGTGTTCACATCCCCCAGTGGTTGAAAAAGGAGTATGAAACTTTAGTTACCTAAAGTCAACGCAAATTTGTAATGAATTTTCACCTTTTTTTGAAATTCTCGGTATAAAACGCCACTGACCTCGGACTTTACCACACGACAGTTTTTGCATGAGAGACGCCCCTCGGGAGCGGGCGGGCGTATACAAGGTTTCCTGCTCTACAGTCCTGCTCGCACGGAGAGCACATTAAGTGCTCTCCGGCTCGTGCGGAACTCG
>URZJ01000148.1 GCA_900552395.1 uncultured Collinsella sp.
AGCGGGCGCCTGTGAGCGAATATGTTTGCGGCGAGAGCCGTGATGAGCGGTGGGGTGGCGACTAGTTGGTCGTACCGGAATCGTCGCCCGTGCCCGAGCCAGAGCCCGAACCCGAACCAGAAAGTGCGACCGTCAGCGTAATCGTGCTGTCGGTAGACTGCTTGCCGGTGGGGGAGACGCCCGTAACGGTGGCGTTTTCGTTGCCGCTCACGGGGTTACCGTTCTGATCGCAGAATGCGATGTTGTAGAACCCGGCGTTGTTGAGCGCGGTAACGGCGGCGGAGATGCTCTTGCCGTACAGGTTGCCCGGAACGCTGGCTTTGCCGGACTTCTTGGCAATGACGACGGTAATCGTGGCGCCAGGCTTCTGCTTGCCGCTGGGGTTCCAGCTAATCACGGTGCCCTCGGTAACCGAGTCGTTCTCCTGGTAGCTCACGTCGACGCCAAAACCTGCCATATCGAGGGCGTTGCGCGCCTGGGCCTCGGTCATGTCGGTCAGGTCGGGGACGGACGTGGTATCCGGGCCGCTCGAGACCTTATACGAGATGGTCGTGCCCTTCTCGACTTCCTTACCGGCTTCGGTGCCCTGCTCAAAGACCTGGCCCTCATCGGCCTCGTTGGCCTCCTCGGAGGCGTTGCCCTTCAGGCCAACGCTTGCCAGCGCGGCTTCTGCCTGGTCCTTGGTCAGGCCGACAAGCCTGGGAACCTCAACCTTCTCGGAGGGCTTGGGGCCCTTGGAGATCACCAGGTTCACCTTGGTGCCCTTGGCCTTCTTGGTGTGGCCGTTGGGCGTTTGCTCGGCGACCTTGCCTTCGTCGACATCGTCGTTGTAGCTTTGGTCGATGGTGCCGACCTCGAGGCCGGCTTCCTTGATCTGCTCGACGGCAGTCTGCTGGTCCTTGCCCAGTACATCGGGAACGGTGACCTGCTCGCCGCCAAAGAGTCCTGTGGCAAATGCCACCACGATGCCGATGACGGCAACGGCTGCCACCACGGCGGCGATGATCTTGTTCTTGTTGGATTTGGGCTTTTCGACCTCGTAGGAGCCGGTGGAGCCCGAAACCGAGCTACGGGCGGTATTCTGGCCGCTCACGCCCGAGACGGGACGCACCATGGCGCGCGTCTGATCGGAAAGCTCGCGAGTCTTGGTGGCGCCCAGCTCGCCGGGGGCACCGATGATGCGCGTGGGCTCCGAGATGTTGACGGCACGGCCCGACAGGTAGCTGTTGAGCACCTGACGAAGCTCTTCGGCGGTCTGGAAGCGGTTTGCCGGGTCCTTCTCCATGCACTTGAGGATGATGCGCTCAAGGTCGGCGTCGACACCGGAGTTGATCTGGCTCGGTGGAATAGGCAGCTCGTTGACCTGCTTGAGTGCGACCGAGATAGCGTCGTCACCGTCAAAGGGAACGCGGCCGGTGGCGCACTCATACATCACGACGCCCAGCGAGTAGATATCCGAGGTGGGGCCGAGGTCCTGACCACGGGTCTGCTCGGGGCTGACGTAGTGGGCGGTTCCCAGCACGTTGTTGTCTTGCGTGAGGTGGCTGTTCTTGGCGCGCGCGATGCCAAAGTCCATTACCTTGATGTTGCCGTCGGGCAGCACCATGATGTTCTGCGGCTTAATGTCGCGGTGGATGATCTCATGCTTGTGAGCGACCGAAAGCGCGGAGCTGATCTGCGAGCCGATCTGGGCGACCTTCTTGGGGTCGAGGGCGCCGTGGCTCTTGATGCCGCTCTTAAGGTCGGTACCGCGCAGGTACTCCATGACGATGTAATAGGTGTCGCCGTCCTTGCCCCAATCGTAGACGCCCACGATATAGGGGGAGGAGAGACCGGCTGCTGCCTGGGCCTCCTGCTTAAAGCGTGCGGCGAAGGTTGCGTCGCCAGCATACTGCGGCAGCATGATCTTGACGGCAACCGTGCGGTCGAGGACCTGGTCCTGTGCACGGTAGACGGTCGCCATGCCGCCTGTCCCCACCTTATCCTTGAGGAGGTATCTTCCCCCGAGGACCCTCTGTTCCATTCCTGCTCCTAACATAACTATTCGCTCAACGATGTGTGTAGTACCTACGATGTGGCCGCTGGGGCCGTGTGGCGCGTTGCCGCTAACTCTTCGGTCGCGGCGCGCCTCGGGTGTCCGATTCGATCATGGGCATCACGCTCCCTGTGCGGCGAGCGCTGCGGTCAGGACGATGCCGGCAATCTTGGCCGCCTTGACGTCGTGTTTGTCGTAATCCTCCAAGGCCACCGAGATGGCGACCGTGGGTGAATCGTAAGGTGCAAAGCCAACGAACATCGAGTTGACGTTGGTGCCGCCGGTCTCGGCCGAGCCGGTCTTGCCGGCGACCTTGACGCCGGGGACCTGGGCATCGGTGCCGGTACCGGACTGGACGACGGCGAGCATGGCCTGCTTGACCTGGTCGGCCGTGGCGAAGCTGACGGCCTGACCCAGCGAGCGGGACTGCGTGGTCTTGACCACAGTTCCGTCCGGGGCGAGTACCTGGGCTACAAAGTACGGGTCCATGACCACGCCACTGTTAGCGATGGCGGCGGCAATCACGGCGTTTTGCATGACGGTGGTCTGCGGGCCGGGCGTGTGGTCCATGCCGACAGGCTGGCCGGCGCCGGCCCAGGCGGTCTCCCACTCGGTCATGAGCGACGGGTCGGCCATGATGGAGGCCGCGGAGGTCAGGTCCTGGCCGAGCTTTTGGCCGTAGCCAAAGGCGTTGGCAAACTGCACGAGCGTGTTTGCGCCAACTTCGTTTGCCACCTGGCCAAAGACGACGTTGGAGGACACGGCAAAGGCCTGCTGCAGGCTGATGGTGCCGTAGCTCTCGTTGGCATAGTTGGTGACCGGTGCGTTGCCGATGTCCATGGAGCCGGGCGCCTGGTAGGTGCTGGTAAGGCTGGCGGTACCGGTCTCGAGTGCCGCGGAAAGCGTAACGACCTTAAACGTTGAGCCCGGCGTGTACAGCGCGTCCATGGCGCGATTGTACATGGAGCCGTCCTCGCCGCCGCCCGTCTGCAGCAGGGCATCGATGTTGGTGTTGTCGTAGGTGGGCGAGCTGGCACATGCGAGCACCGCGCCGGTACGCGGGTCGATGACCACTACAGCGCCCTTAAAGCCCTTGAGTGCCTGCTCGGCCGCCGTCTGGATACGCGAATCGATGGTGAGCTTGGCGGTGTTGCCCGGCTGGGTCTGGCCCGCGAGCGACGCGATGGCGTTGTTCCAGCTGGAGTAATCCTTAGAGCCGGTGAGCGTGTCGTTCATGACGCTCTCGATGGCGGTGGTGCCATCCTGCTGGCTAACGTAGCCAACCACGTGCGCTGCCAGGTTACCGTTGGGGTAGGAGCGTACGTAGGTGCCGTCCTCCTGCTGCAGCGACTCGGCCAGCGTCACGCCGTCGGACGTGATGATGGAACCGCGCTGGATGTACTTGGAGCGGGCGATGGTGTGGTTGTTGGTCGGCATATCCTGATAGTCCTTGGCCTTGATGACCTGGACATAGGTGAGGTTGCCGATAAGGATGGCGAACAGCGCCGTAAAGGCGAGCACCGCACGGGTTAGACGGTTGGCGAGCGCGACGCGGCCGAGCACACCGGATTCAGGCGTGTCGAGCAGGCGACGGCGCATGCGCGAGCCGACGGAATGGCTGCCGCTGCCGTAGGAAGACGAGGTGGCAAAGCGCGTGCCCGTCGGGGCGGCGGCAGATGCGACCTGATCATCGGTGATGGCGGCCATGGTGCCGGTGCCGGTAAGCTCGGCCTCGCGTCCGGTCGCCTCGTCACCGGCGCGCAGCAGGAGCGCGACGATGATAAAGCTCGCCAGCAGAGAGGAGCCGCCCTGGCTCATAAAGGGCAGGGTGACGCCGGTCAGCGGGATCAGGCGGGTTACGCCGCCAACGATCAAAAAGGCCTGGAAGCTGATGGCGGCCGTAAGGCCCGTGGCGCTAAAGGCAGCGAGGTCGGATTTAGCGCGGGCAGCCGTGGTGAGGCCGCGAACGGCAAAGAGCATAAACAGGATGAGCACGGCGCCGCCGCCCAAAAGGCCCATCTCCTCGCCGATAGCCGAGAAGATAAAGTCGGACTCGACGACGGGGATGTTGTTGGCCATGCCGTTGCCGATGCCAACACCGACCAGGCCGCCATCGGCAAGCGAGAAGAGCGACTGGACGATCTGGTAGCCCTGGCCCTGGGCGTCCTTAAACGGATCGACCCAAACCTGGAAACGCACCTGAACGTGAGACAGGAACTTGTAGGCGCCCACAGCTCCAACGGCTAAGAGCGCAAGGCCGATGATGACGTACGAAAAGCGCCCCGTGGCAACGTAGAGCATCAGCAAGAAGATAGTGTAGAACAGCACGGCCGAACCCAGATCGCGTTCGAAGACGACGACGAGCAGGCACACACCCCACACGGCAAACAGCGGCAGTAGCAGTCGCAGGCGAGGGATCTTAAAGCCCAGGATCTTGCGGTTGGAGATGGAGAGCAGCTCGCGGTTCTCGGCCAGGTACCCGGCCAGGAACAGCACGATAAAGACCTTGGCGAACTCGCCAGGCTGGATGGTAAAGCCCGCGATGCGGATCCACAGCTTGGAGCCCGAGATCGTGGTGCCGATAAAGATGGGCAGCATCAGCAGGATGATGCCGATGATGCCAAAGGTGTACTTGTAGCGCATGACCACGTCGAGGTTTTTGACCAGTGCGAGCGTTCCCACCATCAGGGCCACCGAGACAAACAGGATGATGAGCTGTGAGATCGCGAGAGCGGGGGCGAGGCGTGTCACGAACGTGATACCGATGCCCGAAAGAATA
>URZJ01000149.1 GCA_900552395.1 uncultured Collinsella sp.
CAGGCCATGAGCGGTGGAGATGTGCTGGATGTGCAGCTTGGCACCGGTCAGCTTGGCAATCTCGATGTCGCGGGCAATCTGAAGCTCCTCGCCGGCGGCCGGCCAACCCTCGAGGCCCAGACGGGTCGAGACCTTGCCCTCGTTGATCTGGCCGTGACCGACCAGATCCTCGTCCTGGCAGTGGCTCATAAAGACCTTGCCGAACATCTTGCCGTAGTCCATGCAGCGACGGAGCATGCCCGCACCCTGCACGCCGCGACCGTCATCGGTGAAGGCGACGGCGCCGTGGGCGACCATATCGCCCATCTCGGACATAGCCTCGCCCTTAAGGCCGCGAGTCATAGCACCAGAAGGATAGACGCGGCAGTGGCCGACCTCGGCAGCGCGGGACCTGACGAACTCAACGACGGTTCCGTTATCGGTAACGGGGTCGGTGTTGGGCATGGCGCACACGCCGGTGAAGCCGCCCTTGGCAGCAGCGCGGGTGCCGCTCTCGATGTCCTCTTTGACCTCGTAGCCAGGCTCGCGAAGGTGAACGTGCATATCCACCAGGCCGGGGACGAGGTACTTGCCGGAAAGGTCGCGGACCTCGGCTCCCTCGACGGCGAGATTCTCGCCGACCTCGGCGATCTTATCGCCGTCAATCAGGACGTCAACGACACCGTCAAGCTCGACGGACGGGTCGACGACGTGGGCATTCTTAAGAAGCAAGGCCATTATCGGCACCTCCAAGCAGCAGATACAGGATAGCCATACGCACGCAGATACCGGCGTAGACCTGCTCCAGGATGACGGAGCGTTGCGGGTGGTCGGCCATATAGGAGTCGAACTCGACGCCGCGGTTGATGGGGCCCGGGTGACAGATGATCGCGTCGGGCTTCATGAGCTTCTCGCGGTCCTTGGTCAGACCGAAGAGCTTGTGGTACTCGCGAATGGTCGGGAACGGGGCACCCTCGAGGCGCTCCTGCTGCACGCGCAGCATATAGACGACGTCCAGCTCGGGGAGTACCGAATCGAGGTCGCTCGTCACGTGGTCGCAGCCCAGAACCTCGGGCGCCGGCGGCAGCAGCGTGCCGGGGGCGACGGCGTAGGTCTCGCAGCCCATGATCTTCAACGCGGGGATCAGCGAGCCGCAGACGCGGGAGTGCGCGATATCGCCGACGACGGCGACCTTCAGACCGTGGAAGTCACCCTTGTGCTCCCAGATGGTGTAGAGGTCGAGCAGGGCCTGCGTGGGATGGTTGTGCTTGCCGTCGCCGGCGCAGATAACGCTCGCGGGCGAGTTCTGCGTGACGATGTAGGGAGCACCGGCGTGCTTATCGCGCACGACGATGCAGTCGATCTTGTAGGCGTTGAGGGTCTCGACGGTGTCGACGAGGCTCTCACCCTTGACCGTGGAGGTCGAGGAGCCGCCAAAGTTGAGGCTGTCGGCCGAAAGACGCTTCTCGGCGAGTTCGAAGGAGCTGCGGGTGCGCGTCGAGGGCTCGTTGAACATGTTGACGATGGTCTTGCCCTTGAGCGTGGGGACCTTCTTGATCGCACGCTCGTTGACCTCGGAGAACGCCTTGGCGGTCTCGAGGATGAGCTTGATGTCCTCTTCGGAGTACTCGGTAATGTCGATCAGGTGCTTATGGTTGAACGCCACGGTACTACTCCCCTCCCAGCGGCGCGGAGCCCACGTGGGAACCCGGCGCGACGTCGTTAATCTCGACAGCGGTGCGGCCGTCTACTTCCTTCATATATAGGTGCACGTTCTCCTCATGCGACGAGGGAACGTTCTTGCCGACAAAGTCCGGCGAGATGGGGAGCTCACGGTGACCGCGGTCAACGAGAACTGCCAGCTCGATGCGGCTCGGACGGCCCAGGTCCATAACGGCGTCCAGAGCGGCGCGGATAGTACGGCCCGTATACAGGATGTCGTCCACCAGCACGACGCGCTTGCCGTCGACGCTGAAGGGAATGTTGGTAGCGTGGATCGCGGGAGCGAAATTGGTCGCATAGTCATCGCGGTAGAAGCTGATGTCCAGGCTGCCGAGCGGAACGTCGACGCCCTCGATCTCCTTGATCTCCTCGGCGAGCTTCTTTGCCAGAAGGTCGCCGCGCGTGACGATGCCGACCAGAGCGAGGTCTTCACAGCCCTCGTTGCGCTCGAGAATCTCGTGCGCAATGCGGGTCATCGCTCGATTGACGGCGGTCTCGTCCATGATGACCGCCTTGGGGGAAGTCGTGCCCATCGATCTCCTTCCTCACATGTCTTGACTGCTGACACAGTCAAAAAAATAGATGCCCGACCGCTTAAAGCGGACCAGACACCCACAGGAAAGGCTGCTCTTTGACAGCTATGTAATTCCATGTGGGTATCTCGTACCCCTTTAATGGTCAAGGGATAGTGTAGCCAACCTCGAGCTTAATTGCGAGCATAAATACAGAGCAATCCGTAAACGTGCGCAGGCGCTCCATAAACCTATATATATTTGTGGGACGAGCTTGAAAACACACGCACGAGCTGGCATAATCCCCTCTGTTGCACGCAAATCGGATCTACGTCCAGGGCCGTAGCGTGGGCACTATCGCCAAAAGAGGAATATCTCTGTGTAGATTGCGCACAGGGAGCAACTTCTGTGCTATAGTTCAGGCTTGTTTGTTAACGCGACATGTTCGTTTGTCGCCCAAGGAGGGTCAGTTATGTCCAAAGTTTGCGAAGTTTGCGGTAAGCACCCCGTTGCCGGTCGCTCCATCAGCCACTCTCACCGCGTCACCAACCGTAAGTTCCGCCCCAACATCCAGCGCGTCTACGTCGTCGTCGATGGTCACCGTCGCAAGATGAACGTTTGCTCCACCTGCCTCAAGTCTGGCAAGGTTGCGCGCTCCTAAATAAGGTCTTACCAACAAGTACCTCGGACTCTCCGGGTCAAAGACCTCGCGTTCACATAGAACTTACCAAAGGCGCCCTCCCCTAAGGAGGGCGCCTTTTGCACTCATTGGGGACAGACTTACATGAGTGTTTGCAGATGTCAAAGGAATCATAGCCTAGCTGATATGCCTTAAAGCTTGACCAACGGTACGTCTCGAGTGAGTCGATTGCACTTTTCACAGGATTGAGATGGATATAATCGAGAAGCTGCACCGCCTGCGTGTCCGACTCAACAGCGACCCGCGAATAGCGATTATCAAACAGATGCCCCGTTCTCCCCGTTTTCCCATTGAAATACTTATTTTAGTCTGTCCCTAATGAGCGGGGCGATGCACTGGCAGATAGTTTTAGTAAAACGCTTCAGTATATTGAAGCGTTTTAGTATGCCTTTTACGGGAATCTTGCCGTTCGCCGAATAATTTCTTGCTATCATGCAAGTCGTAGGGTAAATCTCCGATCGCAAGGAGACACAAATGGTGAAAAAGTCACCGGAAAACACTACTCCCGCAATTGTGGACAACGTAGAGGCGCTTGAGGCTAAGCTCGCTCAGATGCGAGAGGCCCAGGCGCTTTTTGCTACGTACACGCAGGAGCAGGTCGACAAGATCTTCTATGAGGCCGCCATGGCCGCCAACAAGGCTCGTATCCCGTTGGCGAAGATGGCCATCGAGGAGACCGGCCGCGGCGTTCTTGAGGACAAGGTCATCAAGAACCACTACGCCGCAGAGTACATCTACAACGCTTACAAGAACACCAAGACCTGTGGCGTTCTGGAGCGCGACGAGGCTTACGGCATCACCAAGATCGCCGAGCCCATCGGCATCGTGGGCGCCGTCATCCCGACGACCAACCCCACCTCCCCCGCGATCTTCAAGACGCTGATCAGCCTGAAGACCCGCAACGGCATCATCATCTCCCCGCACCCGGCAGCCGCCAAGTGCACCATCGCCGCCGCCAAGCTCGTGCTTGACGCCGCCGTCAAGGCCGGCGCCCCCGAGGGCATCATCGGCTGGGTCGATGTCCCCTCCATCGAGCTGACCAACATGGTCATGCGCGACGTCGACATCATCCTCGCCACCGGTGGCCCGGGCATGGTCAAGGCCGCCTACTCCTCGGGCAAGCCCGCCCTGGGCGTTGGCGCCGGTAACACCCCGGTCATCATCGACGACACCGCCGACGTGCTGCTCGCCGTCAACTCCATCATCCACTCCAAGACCTTCGACAACGGCATGATCTGCGCTTCCGAGCAGTCCGTGACCGTCATCGACACCATCTATGACCAGGTCAAAGCCGAGTTCCAGAAGCGCGGCTGCTACTTCGTCAAGCAGGGTGCCGAGATGGAGGCCCTGCGTGCCGCCATGTTCAAGAACGGCGCTCTCGATCACCGCATTCCCGGCATGGCTGCCGCCAAGATCGCCGAGCTCGCCGGCATCGAGGTTCCTGCCAAGACCAAGATCCTGATCGCCGAGGTCACCTCCACCGACCCCGCCAAGGAGGAGTTCTCCCACGAGAAGCTCTCCCCGGTCCTGGCCATGTATCACGCCAAGGACTTCCAGGAGGCCGTCGACAAGGCCGAGCACCTGGTGCTCGCCGGTGGCCCGGGCCACACCGCCTCTCTGTACGTGCACCCCGCCCAGGCCGAGAAGATCAGCCTGTTCGAGCACGTCATGAAGGCCTGCCGTATCGTCATCAACACCCCGTCCTCGCACGGCGGCATCGGTGATCTGTACAACTTTGGCATGAAGCCGTCTCTGACCCTGGGCTGCGGCTCCTGGGGCGGCAACTCCGTCTCCGAGAACGTTGGGGTGAAGCACTTGATCAACGTTAAGACTGTGGCCGAGCGCCGTGAGAACATGCTGTGGTTCCGCGCTCCCGAGAAGGTCTACTTCAAGAAGGGTTC